>JASHPD010000380.1 GCA_030038315.1 Acidobacteriaceae bacterium | reverse complement strand
GGATTGCAACGGAGGGGATGCGTGCGGATTGTCTGGGGATGGCTGCTGGCGGCGGTGTGTGTTGCTGGGTGCGGGATATCAGGCTGGGCGCAGGAGGCAAGCTCTGTACAGGACCCGACGGTACGCGACTGGCACGCAATATGGGTAACGCATCCAACGGCGCCGCTGCGAGAGCCGCTGGTGCTGCATTTTCGCAGGAATCTGACGCTGGCTTCGCCGCCGGCCACGTATATCGTGCGCGTCAGTGCGGACAATCGCTTTGTGCTCTATGTGAATGGGCGTCGCGTGGGCGATGGCCCGGCGCGCGGCGACCTGACGCACTGGCGATATGAGCTGTTCGACCTTGCTCCTTACTTGAAGGCGGGCGAAAACCGGATTGCGGCCACGGTGTGGAACTTCGGCGTCTATGCGCCGGTGGCGCAGATGTCGGACCGCACGGCCTTTCTGCTCGAAAGCGAAGCGACAGGCGACGAGGGGATCAGCACGCCAAAGGGATGGATGGTGGAAGCCGAGCCAGGACAGAAGCCTTTACTGCGAGCGCCTGGCGGGGTGATGGATTACATGGCGCAAGGGCCGGGGGAAGAGCTCGACGCAGCGAAGTACGACTGGGGCTGGAATGACGAGCACGCTGCCGGCGGCGCATGGGTTCCGGCGGCAAGTGCGATCCGGGAGAGTATTTATCCGGGTACAGGCACGGCGCACTCGGCAGAGGTGACGGGAGACAATCCCTGGGGATTGGTGCCAGACCGGCTTCCGCACATGACGTATACGGAGACGGCCGCGGGAACGGTGGTTCGTGTGGATGGCGCACCTGCCGCGCAGTTTACCGGCTTTCCCACGGGCGCGGCCACGGTGCCAGCCGGAACGCATCTGCACATTCTGCTCGACCGCAAAACGTTAACGACGGCGTATCCCGAGCTGACGGTTTCCGGCGGCAAGGGCGCGCGGATCAAGCTGACCTACTGCGAGGCGCTCTATGACAAGAATGGCCGCAAGGGCGACCGCGATGCGATTGCTGGGCGCAAGGCTGAAGGGCTCTCGGATCTCTTTCTGCCGGATGGCGGCGAGCACCGCGCCTTTGAGTCGCTGTGGTGGCGGACGTGGCGGTATCTCGATCTCGAAATCACGACCGGCGACGAGCCGCTGACGCTCGAAGGAATGAAGGCGTGGTTCTCGGCCTATCCCTTTGTGGAGCGCGCGACCTTCGACGCGAACGATCCGGCGCTGAGCAAAATCTGGGAGATCAGTTGGCGGACGGCGCGGCTCGACGCGCACGAGACCTACATGGACACGCCTTACTGGGAGCAGTTGCAGTACATCGGCGATACGCGAATCCAGGCGCTGATCTCCTACGCAGTGACGGGCGACGACCGGCTGGCGCGGCAGGCGATTGAGGCCTTCAACGACTCGCGGCTGCCGGAAGGAATCACGCGAAGCCGCTATCCAAGCTCGCTGCCGCAGACGATTCCTACATTTTCACTGCTGTGGATCGGAATGCTGCATGACTGGTGGATGTACCGGCCCGATCCCGCGCCGGTGCGGGAGTCCTTGCAGGGCGCGCGTTCGGTTTTGGCGTGGTTTGCGCAGCATGAGCGGCCCGATGGGCTGCTCGAAAAGCTGCCCTGGTGGAGTTTTATCGACTGGGTAATGAAAGGCGAGCTGCCAAGTTACGATGCGCAGGGCGAGTCGTGCACCACGACGCTCGAATATCTCGGCGCATTGAACGGCGCGGCCGATCTGGAGCAGGCATTGGGCGATCCGGTGCTCGCCGAGCGCGACCGCGAGCGCGCCACGCATGTGCGGCAGGGCATTTACGGCCAATGCTGGAGCGCCGGGCGCGGACTCATCGCCGACAATCCGGCGAAGAAAGACTTCAGCCAGCAGGCGAATGTGCTGGCCGTGCTCTATGACGTGGTTCCCAAGGCCGAGCAGCGCGCGGTCATGGAAAAGATGCTGGCCATTGAGCCCGGCGACGTGCCCGCGGATGGCGTGCTGAGCGCGTCCTACTACTTCCGCTTCTATCTGGCGCGGGCGCTGGAGCACGCGGGAATGGCAGACGATTGCCTGGCCTCGCTCGATCCGTGGCGCAAGCTGCTGCCGCTGCACTTCAGCACCTGGCCGGAGACGCCGGGTGTAACGCGCTCGGACTCGCACGCATGGTCCGCGCATCCCATCTACGACTTGCTGACGCTGGTGGCGGGGATTGAGCCGGCCAGCGCAGGCTTCCGGACGGTGCGCATCGCGCCGCATCTCGGAAACCTGCCTGCGCTCAAGGCGACCTATCCGCATCCGCAGGGAAGGATCGAGGTGAGCTACGAGCGTGCGGGAAGCGGGCTCAAGGCTACAATCACGCTCCCAGGGAATCTTTCGGGCGAGTTTCACTGGAACGGTCAGACGCGGGCGCTGCGGCCGGGCATAAATTCGTTCCAAATGCAGTAAGGAACGGCCCACTCCTGGCTCAAGCGCAGGCCCGTGCAATTAAGATGTAGACAATCTACATGCATGGGTGTAGTGTGTCTGCATCATGGCAAGGGAACAATCGTACAAAAACAGGATTGAGCTTCTGCAGGGCACGCTGGACATGCTCGTGCTCGAGATGCTGCGCTGGGGGCCGATGCACGGCTACGGAATCGCGCAAGGCATCCGCCTGCGCTCGGCCGAGGTCCTGCAGGTGGAAACCGGCTCGCTCTATCCCGCGCTGCACAGGTTGGAGCGCCAGGGATGGGTCAAATCAAAGTGGGCTGTGACCGAGAGCAGCCAGCGCGCGAAGTTTTACGAGCTGACAAAGAAAGGCAGGGAGCAACTGGCCGCCGAGCAGGAGCGCTGGCAGCGGATGGTGCAGGCCATCGGCTCCGTAATGGCTGCCGGACAGGAGCACGCATGAGCTTCCGGCCCAAATCCTGGTCCCAATCCTGGTCTCGATTCTGGTCTCGATTCTGGTCTCGATTCTGGTCAAGCTGGGATCACCGCAAGCAGGATCTGCGTGAAGAGCTGGAAGCGCATCTGCGGCTCGCCGTTGAGGAGCGCACAGCGCGCGGCGAATCGCCCGAAGAAGCGCGCGCGGCGGCAATCAAGGAGATGGGCAATCCGCCGCTGATAGCCGACGTAACGCGCCGGCAGTGGGGATGGGAGTGGCTGGAGCGCATCGGGCAGGATGTGCGCTACGCGGTGCGCCAGTTGGCAAAGAGCCCAGGCTACACGGCGACAGCGCTCATCACGCTCACGCTGGCAATCGGAGCGAACACGGCGGTCTTCGGCCTTCTCTACGCGCTGCTCCTGCGCAGCCTGCCGGTAGCGCAGCCGAATCGTATTTTGCAGATTGAGTTGCAAATCGGCATTCCCGGCAAAGATAATCTGCCTTCGCAGAATCTTTCGGGAAAAGTCTATGATGTGCTGGCGGCTGCGCATCCGTCATCGCTGAGCGGGCTGTGCGCCTGGAGCAAGTTTCCGCCGCTGAATCTCCACAATGAAAACGGAACGCGTCCGGCCGAGACGGCGCAGATTACGGGCGGGTGTTTCCAGATGCTTGGGCTGCACGCGGTGCTGGGGCGTCTGTTCACAGAGGCGGACGATAAGCAGGGCGGTGGACCGGAGGGGTATCCGGTCGTGCTTGGATACGACTACTGGCACAGCCATTATGCCGGCGATCGGGGCGTGCTGGGCCGGGCACTCGATTTTCAGGGCAAGAAGGGCGTGATTATCGGCGTGCTTGAGCCCGGCTTCAAGAGCGTGATCGTCGGCGACAAACCGTGGATGTATCTGCCTTCGGAGATCGGCGATCCAACGGACCGGCATGGCTTCATGTCGTTTAACCGCATTCTGCTTGCGCGCATGGCGGATGGCGCCACTCCAGCGCAGGTGCAGGCGCAGGTAGATCCGGTCTTCAACGCGGCCCTGAAGGCGGCGAACTTTCGCTATTTCACGATGGGCGATGACGGTAAGACGGCCTGGACAACAACGGCGCACCTGTTGGTGGTTCCGGGGCGAACGGGAATGTCCTACCTGCGCGAGGACTATGCGAAGCCGCTGTATTTGATCGAGGGGCTTGTAGGGCTTTCGCTGCTGGTGGCCTGCGCGTACCTGGCGATGCTGGCCGGATCACGAGCACTGGCACGGCGGCGGGAGTTGGCGGTGCGCGTGGCGCTGGGCGCAAGCCGCGGCCGGCTGACGGCGCAACTGTGCTGTGAGAGCCTTCTGCTGGCCGGAGCGGGCATGGCGCTTGGGTTGCTTTTTGCCTGGGGCATGAGCAAGGGGCTGGTAAGCCTGCTGAATACTCCGGGCGATCCACCCCTGTCAGTGAACACCGCGCCGACAGGCATAGTGTTGCTCTTTGCGCTGGGCGTAACCGGGCTGGTGGTTATGCTGTCTGGAGTGATTCCGGCATGGCGATCGAGCCGTGTCGATCCGGTGCGCGAAATCAAGGAAGGCGACCTGGCGCTTGGCAGGCGCAGCGCGCGGCGAGTGGGAGCCGGCCTGAATTCCTGGCTGGCTCCGGTACAGATGGGGCTTTCTCTGGTGATTGTGACGATTGCGGCGCTGATGGGAACAACTCTGGCGCATCTGCTTGAGGTAAATCCTGGTTTCCGCACCAGCGGGGTGACATTTACGCGGGCGGATTTCTTCACTCAGGCAAAACCGGCAAAAAAAGGCGAGGACACGCGCAGGCCGGAGTCGCTCTATCTTACGCTGCTCGACCGCATCCGGAGCACGCCGGGAGTGGAAAGCGCGAGCCTGACGCAGATGCCTCCGCTGGGTGGAGGCCTGTATCTGGGCGAGGCGTCCACGGAGCTGCCATCGGGCGAGAAACGGGAGAAAGAAATCTACCTGCCCATGGTAGCGCCGGATTACTTCCGCACCATGGGGATTCCACTGCTGCAAGGACGGGATTTTACGCCGGATGAGCCAGTTAAAAAGAATGGCACATCCAGCGTGTGCATTCTGTCGCGCAGCGCTGCTGAGTATTTCTTTCCCGGGCAGAATGCCGTGGGCCAGATGCTGGAGATGGGAGCGAAACCGAGCGATCCGAAGACCCGTGTTATCGGAGTGGTCGGAGACACGCTGTTCATGGACTTCCGAAATACGGCTACGCCTACAGTCTATGTTTCCTACCTTGCGGACCGAATGAACCAGTACCTGTATTTTGTAGTGCGGAGCCGGGGAGCAGCGGTGGGAGAAGCTGCGGTGCGGCAGGCGTTTAAGCAAATTGCGCCGGATGTGCCACTCTATGAGACCGTTACGATGCGGCAAATGGTAGGAAATGCGATGGGCCGCGAGCGCATGGTGGCGTTGCTCTCGGGCTTCTTTGCGTTGCTCACGCTGGTGCTTTCCGCCGTTGGAATGTACGGACTGCTCAACTACTCCGTCGTGCGGCGCAGGAAAGAAATCGGCGTGCGCATGGCGCTGGGTGCGACGCGCAGTGGCGTGGTGAAACTGGTCGCACGGGAGGCGCTATGGATGGTCGTCCCTGGCCTGCTGCTCGGCGCGCTCGGCGCGTGGGCGGCAACGCGGTTTGTGCGCAGCCTGCTCTTCGAGGTCAAGCCGATGGACCCCTGGGCGATGGCTGCGAGCGCCGCGGTGCTGGTGGCGACGGCGGCGGTTGCGTGCCTTCTTCCGGCGCGGCGCGCGGCGGGCGTCCATCCGATGGAAGCGCTGCGATGCGAGTGAAGCGAGCAGGAAAAGAAAACAGGCGGCTCGGCCCTGGCCGAGCCGAATACGAACTGGAAAAACCGCTCTAGAAGTTTTCGTAGTTGCGAAGAGTAATGAAGTGGCCGCATTGCGCAGCCAGGTCGGCTAGATACCACGCCATCGCAAAGAGGATCGAAATACCAACGAGCGACCAGAGATAGAGCCGCACAGGCATCGATTGCGCCAGCGGCTGGTTGCGGTCCGGGTTGGCGCGCACGGGAAGCGTGAAGACGATACCGCTCAACAGGCAAACGCAGGCGGCAAAGGCCAGGCGCACCAACGCGTACATAAGCCGCTCGCGCCAGTGCGTGCCCGGAACAAAGAAAGCATAGAGCGCGCTCTGGCAAAGCACGAGAATGCAGAAGAAAAACGCAACGGCTTTGGCGAGATCGAGAAGCATCCCCATGCCTCGCTCGAACGGCTTTATTGTAGGACGGTTTTGGCTTCGAAAACAAAGCGGAATTCAGCGCCGGCCTGGTTTTGTGCTGTCTTTGGGTTCGGCCACAGGCGGCGCTTATAAAATGAAAGTTAGTCAGCGCAAAATGCGCGCCCGCCAGGAGAGCACGATGAGCGAGTTTCGCCACGCCCAGTTTCCGCACGCAATGATTCGAGAGATTTATGAGCAGCCGGAGGCAATCGGACGCACGCTCGATCTGTATACGGACGGGGACAGGCTGCAGGCGGAAGCCTTCGCGCCGCTGGCCGCGTGGCTCAATCCGCGCGGCGAGGTGCTGATTGCGGCCTCGGGATCGAGCCGCCACGCGGGCCTTGCCGCGGAGATTCTGCTGGAGGACCTGTGCGGGCTTGCGGTCGATGTGGAGTATGCGAGCGAGTGGGGCACGCGGGCGACGGCGAATCCGCGCCGCCCGTCCGTGCTGGTGATCTCGCAGAGCGGTGAAACCTCTGACACGCTTGCCGCGCTGCGCCTGGCGCGCGAGGCCGGCGAGCCGACGCTGGCGATTGCCAATGTGCCGGGCAGCTCCATGCTGCGCGAGGCCGCGGCCGCCATGCCGCTGGCCGCCGGCAAGGAATTGGCGATTCCCGCAACCAAGAGTTTTACCGGGCAACTGACGGCGCTCTATCTGCTGGCTCTCTACGAGGGCGAGCGGCTCGGCGTGCTGGATTCCGGGCGGGTTGCCGCTGAGCTTCGCGCACTGCGCGCCTTGCCGGCGGCGATTGCCGCGCAGCTTGATGCCTGGCGCGCGCAGACCAGGACGCTTGCGGCGAAGTATGCCGATGCGAAGACGTTCCTCTATCTCGGCCGTGGGATTCACTATGCCATTGCGCGCGAGGGTGCGCTGAAGATGAAGGAGTCCTCGTATGTTCATGCCGAGGGCTATCCTGCGGGCGAGTTGAAGCACGGCCCCAACGCGCTTGTCGGCGATCCTGTTCCCCTGGTGGCGCTCGCTACGGTCGATCGCGGCCTTGAGGACTCCGTGCTGCGTTATGAGAAGACGGTGCAACTGCTCGAAGACATGAAGAAGCAGGGCGCGCGCGTAATTGCGCTGGCTAACAAAGGCGATGAGACGGTGCGCGCGCTGGCCAGTGACATGATTGAGATTGAGCCCGCGGGCGAGTACCTGCTGCCGATTGTCGAGGTGGTTCCGCTGCAATTGTTCAGCTACTTCATGGCGCTGGAGCACGGTGTGGATGTGGACAAGCCGCGGAATCTTTCGAAGGCCGTTATCGAAGTCTAGAGATACCCGGGCGTAGCGGTTGGTTGGACCGTGACAATTATTCCGGCAACTTTACAAATCGTTGAGCAATTCTGCTGTGAAAGGATCGCATGTACGGCATTGCGTGCGATAAGGGACCGGGGACTCAGGAAACATGAAAGAAAAGATGGATCAAGCTGGGCTGTTCTCGCGCAGGAACTTCTTGAAGACTGGAACAATCTTTGCCTTGATGCCGCC
>JASHPD010000379.1 GCA_030038315.1 Acidobacteriaceae bacterium | reverse complement strand
GACGCGGCTTACCGCGCTCGATAACATCCAGGACCTGTTTACGCCGGATTCGGGCACATCGAGCTCGGAGTCCGGGGATATCGGCAGCGACATTACAAATTTCTTCGACTCGTTTTCCTCGCTCGAAGCCGATCCGACGAGCGATTCGCTGCGCCAGGAGGTGCTTACCACGGCACAGACGCTTTCCTCGGATATTTCAAGCGCCGCGAGCAGCCTCGACCAGCAGCAGCAGTCGCTCGACCAGGAGGCGGTTTCAACCGTCAGCCAGGTGAACGCGCTCACCACTTCGATTGCGCAACTGAACCAGCAGATCACCTCCGCATCGCCCGACTCCGATACGGACACGCTCGAAGACCAGATGCAGCAGGATTTGAGCCAGCTCTCGCAACTGGTGGGCATCAACCAGATCAGCACGCAGGACAACGGGCTGACGATCACCACCACCTCGGGGCAGGTGCTGGTGGCGGGCGATTCGAGCTACCAGATCACGACGGGCACGGTGAACGGCGTGACCGATTTCTATCTCAACGGCACGGATGTGACCTCGGACCTGACCTCGGGCGGCGGGGAATTAGGCGGTTACCTGACAGCGCGCGACGTGGACATTCCTTCGGCGCTCTCGTCGCTCGACCAGCTCGCGTATTCGATTGAGACCTCGGTGAACGCGCAGCAGGCCGAGGGCACGGACCTGGACGGCAATACGGGCGGAGCAATCTTTACGCAGCCGACGGAGGTGACGGGCAGCGCGCTTTCGATGTCGGTGGTGATGACGGACCCGAACGGGATTGCGGCGGCGGCGGCCGGCTCGGGAGCCGATTCGTCGAGCGACGCGAATGCGGTGAGCCTGGCCGACCTGGCCAACGAGTCGATGCAGGCGACTTCGACGACGAGCTTCTCGATTACGCAGAATCTGAGCTCTGCGACGGCGGTGGATGGCACGGTGACCGGGACCGCGGAGGTCTATGACCAGTTCGGCACCGGCTATGAGGCTACGGTGACGTACACCAATGAGGGGGACGGCGAGTGGGATTATTCCATTGCGCTGCCGGATACGCTGACGGCCGACAACAGCGTCTCCGGGCAGGTGAGCTACACCTTCGGCACGGGCGAGACGGTGGACCCGGGCACGAACCTGACGATTACCGGCGAAGACGCCGATGGCGATTCGGTGACGATTACGGCGCCGACGGTGACCGCCGGCGAGACGGTGGCCACGTACGCGAGCGACCTGACGACGGCGCTCAGCGACGCGGGAATTACGGGGGTGACGGTGACGGCCAGCGGGCAGACGCTGACGATTGCCGGGGCTTCGGCCACGAACGGGAGCGTGATCGGGGATGCGGTGGCGAGCGGAAATACCGGGACGCTTCAGTTCAACGCGGCGGGCGATCTGACCAGCCCGACGGCGAACGTGAGCGGCATTACCTTTTCGGGGCTCTCCGATGGAGCGCCGGCGCTGAGCCTGACCTGGGATCTCTACGGCTCCGACGGCACGTCAACGATTACGCAGACAACGGCGGACTCGGCGCAGTCGGCGTCGAGCCAGAGCGGGTATGAGCCCGGGGATACGCCGAGCGACTTTTACTCGAACTTTGTGAGCAACCTGGGCTCGCTGATTACGGAAGTGACGACCGAGAACACGGCGCAGAGCGCTTCAGTGTCGCAGTTGACGACGCAGAACAACTCGCTTTCCGAGGTGAACCTGAACGATGAGGCGGCGAACCTGACATCGATGGAGCGGAGCTATCAGGCGGCGTCGCAGTTTTTCACCATCATGGATGCGGTGATGGCTTCGGCGATCAACCTGGGCGAAGATGCGACGGTGCAGTAAGCCGGTGCAGTCAATCGAGGCGGCGCGGGAAAAACAACGGGAGGAATGAAATGAGCACAATGCGGGTGGACCCAAGCTACATCACGAATCTTGTCAGCGCGCTCGACCAGACGCAGAGCGACGAAGAGCAGTACACGTCGGAGCTTTCGAGCGGGGTGAGCGTGACCTCGCTCAGCTCGAACCCGGTGGCGGCGGGCGAAAACGTGCTGCTGCTGAACCAGATTGAGCAGGATGATTCCTTTACCTCGTCGGCTACGCAGGTGACGGGGCAGTTACAGGTGGCCGATTCGGCGCTGGGCTCGGTGGTGACGGAGCTGACGCAGGCGATCTCGCTGGCCACGAGCGCCAACAACGGCACGATGAACGCGAGCGATATTAACTCGGTGGGCACGGAGCTGCAAAGCATCGAGGATGAAGTCGTCTCGCTGGCCAACACCGAGTACCAGGGCCAGTATGTCTTTGCCGGCACGGACAGCTCGACGGAGCCATTCGATTCGGCGGGCACTTACCAGGGGAACGAGGGCGTGAATTATCTTGTGACGCCCAATGGCCAGCAGATCCAGTTGAACGTGCCGGGTTCGGATATCTTCAACGGCGGCGGCAATTCGTCGGTGAGCGTTTTTGGCGCGCTGAACGCGCTGATTGCCGATTATTCCTCGGTGAGCTCGACTTCGCCGCTGAACACGGAGCAGGCGGCGGCGGACACGGCCACGCTGAACTCGGCGCTGAACTGGCTCTCGCAGCAGCGGGTGACGATTGACGACTCGATCAACCAGATTTCGACGGCTTCCTCGGCCGCAACCAACGAAGGCACGCAACTGACCTCCGCGCAGACGGACCTGATGCAGGCCGATGTGGCGCAGGTCTCCACCCAGTTGTCGCTCTCGGAGACACAGGAGACGGCGCTTGAGGACACGATCTCGGAGCTGGGCTCGGGTAGCCTCTTCGACAAGCTGGAGTATTAGGAAAGCCCTGATTCAGTGGCGCCGGGAAGAGAAACCATCCCTCCGGGGCTGAAGCCCGCGTTGGCTTAGCGGTATTTACGGCATGGCTAAAGCCGTGCCCTTTCAAAACGGCGACGGAATCAGAGCTTCCTTAGAGCAGTTCCATCGCAGCCGGCGGCGGGCTTTTGCTCAGCCGCCGGTTTTATACTTGGGCGAGACCATGCTGGAGCCGCTTCGTTTTCTGTGGAACTCGGCGCGTGGCGCGCGGCTGAGGCCGTGGCGCAGCGCGTACCTGCGCTGGCGCATGGAGACCTACTCCGGGCAGTGGGCCGAGGATGTGACGGCGTGGAAGATGCTGGCCTTTTTTTGGGCCGAGCGATGGGAGTTGCTGCGCTTTCTCTCGTGGACGGGAAGTGTGCAGCGCGAGGCGCAACGCAAATCCTGAA
>JASHPD010000378.1 GCA_030038315.1 Acidobacteriaceae bacterium | reverse complement strand
AGGAGCCGCCGCCGGGACCGGGCAAGTTCCGCGATGTCTTCAGCCTGAATGACGCCGGCTCGCCGCCGATCGATCTGCACGGGATCGACAGCGGGCACACGGTCTACTTCACGCTGCCGGAGACGCACGTTCCGCGCACGGCGAAGATTCACGTCTTTTATATTTTTTCGCCGAGCCTGGTGGCGCAGATCAGCCACATCCGCATCTCGCTCAACGGCACGGTTTTTGCGGCCATTGAGCCGAAGGCGCAGGGCAACGGCACGGCCAGCCAGAACATGGAGGCGGTCTTCGAGATTCCGCCGGACCTGCTGGTGCACAACAACGCGCTGCGGTTTGAATTCATCGGGCACTACACGGTGGCCTGCGAGGACCCTTCGAACACGACCATCTGGGCGCGCATCCATCGCGGCACGTACCTCGACATCCAGGGCGACCTGCTGCCGCTGGAAGACGATCTGAAGCGGCTGCCGCTGCCGTTTCTCGATCCGGCGGTGGTGCAGCCGCTGGCGCTGCCGGTTTACTTTCCTTCGCAGCCGTCCTTCAAGGCGATCCAGGCGGCGGGGATTGCGGCGAGCTACTTCGGCATGGTTTCCGAGAACCGGCCGGTGCGTTTCCCGGTGCGGATCGGGGATTTGCCCAAGGGGGACATGGTTTTGCTCTGGGATGGCAGCGGAAACCTGCCGCCGGGGCTGAACCTGCCGCCGATCCACGGGCCGACGGTGGCGATGCGGAGCAACCCCAACGATCCTTACGGCAAGGTCCTGGTGCTGGCGGGCGCGAATGGCGACCAGCTTATCCAGGCGGCGCAGGCCGTGGCGCTGCACAGCGGCCTGCTGGACGGGCCGACGGTGACCATCGACTCGCTCAGGCTGCCCGATAAGCAGAAGGCCGATGCGGCTCCGCGCTGGGCGCAGACCAACCAGACGATTGCGCTGTGGGATTACGCGACGGCCGAGTCCTTGCAGGGGGACGGCTCGACGCCGCTCAATGTCTATTTCCGGCTGCCGCCGGACATTTATTTTGCCAACCGGCCGGACGCGATCCTGCACCTGGGCTACCGCTATAACTCGATTCCCATCGGGCCGATCTCGAGCCTCCAGATGCGGATCAACAACGCCTTTCTCGGCTCGATACCGCTGGAGCCGGGCAGGCAATCGGCGCGCACGATCGAGGCGAATGTCGCGGTTCCCGTGGTGAACCTGCGGCCGTTCTCGAACTCGCTGGCCTTCGACTTTACCTTTGAGCTGCTCAAGAGCGAGGGCTACTGCGCGGGAACGACGCCGATGAATATGCAGGGCGCGATCCTGCGCGACTCCTATCTCGACCTGCGCGGCTATCCGCATTACGCGCCGATGCCGAACCTCGAAACCTTTGCCAACGCCGGCTTCCCGTTTACGCGCTTTGCGGACCTGGGCAACACGGTTGTGGTGCTGCCGCCGCAGCCCACGGCGCAGGAGATCGAGATGTTCGTTACGCTGCTGGGCCACTTCGGGCGGCAGACGGGATTTCCGGCGCTGCGCGTGACGGTGGCCGGACCGGAGAGCCTGGCGACGGGCGCGACGAGCGATTTTCTGGTGCTGGGCACGGGCGACGACCAGCCGGGCTTCGATACGCTGGCCAGCTATCTGCCGGTTTCGCTGGCTGACGGCAAGATCCAGGTGCATGACACGGCGGGATTCTTTGCGCCGCTGCATCATGCGTGGTGGAAGGCGCAGTCCGGCGAGCAAGACGACTCGGGCGAGCTGGTGGCCAGCGGCGGCGTGCCGGACGCGGTGATCGAGGGCATGGAATCGCCTTTTGACACGGGCGGAAAACGGAGCATCGTGGCCATCCGGCTGAAGGACGCGGCTACCTTTGAGCCGTTCCTGTCCACGTTTCTCTATGTGCAGCAGGCGAGCGACATTCAGGGGTCGGTTTCGTTCCTGCTCGGCACGCGTTTTCAGTCTTTCCGGGTGGGCTCGGCGGTGTACTACATCGGCTCGCTGCCGCTGTGGACGCGGTTTGAGATATGGTTCTCGCAGTCGCCCTGGCTGGCGGGCATTACCGTGCTGGTCTTTGCTTTCCTGATGGCCATCTGGGTGCGCCAGTGGCTGCGGCAGAAGGCGCGCTCGCGGCTGAAGGTGAACGGCTAAGGCCGCGTTGTGAAATCCTTTGCGTCATTTGGAAAAGGCAAAAGCGGGTTCTTCGCTCCGCATGAAAAACGGCTACGGTCAGGATGACACGGCTGCGGGGGTGTTCGGAAGCGCGCTTCTGGGCTCGGGGGTAGGTGTGATCCCATGTCTCCAAAACCGGGAGACATGGGGCACCCGGCTCCGGGTGGAACAATGTCCGAAACAAGGGCCGGAACCATGCCCGGAACAGCGGACGGAAGGATGGGATAGCATAAAGCGCGGCCAGTAAACAGCCGCCCAACTGCATCCAAGCTAACCAGATCGGCAAATTCCACCGGCGGGGTTCTTGACAATGCTCTCGTGGTCCACGCGGTTGCGCCGTGCCCCGGTTACGATTTTCCTGGCGATGCTACCGTTCTTCTTTTCATGCGCCGGCTGCAGGGCGGCCCAGCCGTGGCCGCTGTGGAACGGCTATGGCGCGCGGTTTATCCATGCCGACGGGCGCGTTGTCGATCCGCAGGGCGGGAGCCGCACCACCTCGGAAGGGCAGAGCTATGCGCTTTTTTTCGCGCTGGTGAATAACGACCGCGCGCGCTTTGACAAGCTGCTGGGGTGGACGCAGAACAATCTTGCGAGTGGCGACATGAGCCGGCATCTGCCGGGATGGCTGTGGGGCAAGGCCGGCGATGGAAGCTGGAAGCTGCTCGACGCGAGCTCGGCGGCGGACTCGGATTGCTGGATCGCGTACTCGCTGCTCGAAGCAGGCCGGTTGTGGAAGCACAGCGCGTACACGGAGCTGGGGCGCGCGATGCTGACGATGATCGCGGCGCAGGAGGTTTCCGACCTGCCCGGTTTCGGGCCGATGCTGATGCCGGGACCGTCGGCGAACTTCATTCACGACGGGGTTTCAACGGTCGATCCGAGCTACATTCCGCTGTTTCTGTTTGAGCGCTTTGCCGCTGCCGATCCCGCGGGGCCGTGGAGCGCGATTGCGGCGAACCTTCCCCGGCTGATTGCGCAGACCAGCCGCGGCGGCTTTGCCATGGACGGGGCCGATTACGTTCCGGGGCGGGGGTTTACGCCGATCGCGTTTCCGCCGAGCGCGGCGGGCAACAGCCAGCCGCCGGCGCTGGGCAGCTATGAGGCCATTCGTGTTTACCTGTGGGCGGGGATGGTGAACCCGGCGGTGAAGGTGCGGGCCGGATTGCTCGAAAGTCTTTCCGGAATGGCAACTTATCTTGCCAATCATGGTGCTCCCCCGGAAAAGGTAAGTGACCAGGGCGTTGCGATGGCGCAAGATGGTCCAGTGGGCTTTTCGGCGGCGGTTCTGCCGTACCTGCTGGCCACGGGCGGAACCCAGAAGGCGGTTGCGGCGCAGCGCGGGCGGATTGCCGCGGCGCGCGTTCCCGGCTCGGGGCTTTACAGCAGCAATCCGCCCGGTTCGGCTTACTATGAGGCCTACTACGACCAGAACCTCATCCTCTTTGGGACCGGGTTTGCAGAGGGGCGCTTCAGCTTCAGCCCCGGCGGAGAATTGAAAGTGGAGTGGACACGTTGATGCGGCCGCGGCGCAGTGCGGAAGGTTCTTCGGCGAGCTTGCCGGGCAAGCCGGCTGCCGGGAGGGTTGCGGGCCGGATTGCCGGCGCTCTGGCGATTTCAGTTGCTGCCGTGGGAATTCTGGCCGGAGCTGCTGCGGCGCCGGCGCGCGCGCAGCAGAACGCGGCGGTGCAGAGGACGATTCGGGATCTGAGCAATAATGCGCTCTCTCTGGAGAAGCGCAGCCGGCCGGACCTGGCGGTGCAGGTGTGGCAGCAGGTCCTGTTCTCCGATCCGCAGAACGCGGAGGCGATGGCGGGCGTGGCGCGCGACTACAAGCTGATGGGCAAGCAGGCCGATGCGGCGGCGGCGCTGGACCGGCTGAGGGCGGCGCATCCGAATGATCCGAACATTGCCAGGATCGAGGGGCTCTCGGCGGGCGGCGCTTCAAACCAGAACCAGCAGCTTCAGCAGGCGGGAAACCTGGCGCGGGCGGGGAACAATGCGGCGGCGATGCGCGTCTACCGGCAGTTGTACGGCGACCATCCGCCGGATGGCGACGTGGCGCTGGCGTACTACCAGACGCTGTATGGAACTCCGGACGGCAAGCAGGCGGCGATCAACGGGCTGCGCGGGCTGATGCAGCGCAATCCGAGCGACCCGCGCTATCCGATTGTGCTGGGCAGGATACTGACGTATGACGCGCGGACGCGGGCGGAGGGAATCCGGCTGCTGCGGACGCACAGCGAAGACCCGGACGCGAACGACGCGCTGCGGCAGGCGCTGGTGTGGGAGTCGGCAAGCCCGTCCTCGGCGGGGGATTTGCGGCTGTGGCTCAGGACGCATCCGAACGATGCGGAGCTGGCGGCGGCGCTGAAGACGAACGAGGCGAAGCTGGCGCGGATGAATACCGGCATTGCGCGCACGCCGGAGGAACGCGCGGCTTTTGCAGCGCTGAATACGAAGAGGCTGGACGAGGCGCAGCGGCGGTTCCAGGCGATTCTCGATAAAGACCCGAAGAACCCGCGGGCGGCGGCGGGGATGGGCTTTCTGCGGATGCAGCAGAATAACTTTGCCGCGGCGATCACTTATCTGACACAGGCCGAGCAGAATGGGTTTCGGGAGAAATCCGTTGCCGATGCGCTGGATAATGCGCGGTTCTATTCCGTGCTGAGCGAGGGCACGCAGGCGCTGACGAACGGGCAGGCGGATGCGGCGGCTGCGAAGTATCGCGCGGCGCTGGAGATGCGGCCCAATGACCGCGACGCGCTCAACGGGCTTGCCGGGGCGCTGGTGAGCGGGCAGCAGTATGCGCAGGCGGCGGAGGTTTATGCGAATCTGCTGAAGCAGCAGCCGCAGAGCGTGGATGCGTGGCGCGGGCTGTTTCTGGCTTATGCGCAGAGCGGGCAGAACGACCAGGCGCTGGCGCTGGTGGCTCAGTGTCCGGCTTCGGTTACGGCGGCGCTGAACCGCGATCCGGATTATCTGCGCACGCTGGCTGCGATTTATACCGCGCAGGGGCGGACGGCGGATGCGCAGCGCGTGCTGGCGCAGGCGCTGGCGCTGCCGTTTCCGGCGAATGGCGCAGGGCTGAAGACCGATACGCGGATGCAGTATGCGGCAATCCTGATGGCGGCGAACCGCTTCAGCCAGGCGGCGGAGATGTACACGCAGATTCTGGATGGGGACGGGACGAACCTGAATGCGTGGATGGGGCTGGTGAGCGCGGAGCACCAGAGGAACCAGGATGAGACGGCGATTGCGGACGTGGAAAAGATGCCGCCTACGGTGTACGAGTCCGCGATGAATAATGCGGATTTTCTGACGATGCTGGGGGCGATTTACCAGCAGGCGAACCGGCTGGACATTGCGCAGCAGTTGATTGAGCGCGCGGCGAAGCTGCAATCGCTTTCAGGTGCGCAACCGAGCGTGGCGCTTGAGCTGCAGCTTGCTTCGATTTACCTGTTGCGGAACAACACGGAGCAGGCTTACGGGATTTACCGGCAGGTGCTCGAGGCGCATCCGGAGAGTTTGGATGCGTGGAAGGGATTGCTTGCGGCGCTGCAATCGACGAACCACACGTACGAGGCGCTGCAGCAGATCGGGTATATTCCGCCGGCGGCGCTGACGCGCCTCGAAGCCGATCCGCAGTTTGTGCAGACAGAGGCCAGCCTTTACGCTTCGGCGGACGACTATGCGCGCGCCACGCAGTACATGAATCGCGCGACGGCGTATTTTGCGAAGCTGCGGCAGCCGATGCCGCCGAGCCTGGCGATTCAGCAGGCGTGGCTGCTCTACAACACGAAGAATGACCGGCTGCTGTATCCGGCGCTGATGCGGCTGGGGGGGCGCGCGGATTTGACCATCGACCAGCGCAAGCAGGTGCAGACGATCTGGGCGAACTGGGCCGTTGCGCGCGCGGGAACGGCTTTTGACGGCGGGAACAATGAGCGCGCGGTGGAGATTCTGGAGGCGGCCGCGGCGGCGTTTCCGGAGAATGTCGCGGTGAAGCGTGTGCTGGCCGGCGGGTATCTGAAGACGGGGCACGCGAAGGCGGCGCTGGTTCTGTATAAATCCGTGCCGAATGACGATGCGGGTGCGGCGGATTTTCAGGGAGAGATCAGCGCGGCGCTTGCGGCGAATGACAAGGCGCAGGCGGAGGAGTGGCTGCGGCAGGCGCTGATGCGCTATCCGGGAGATTACCGCGTGCTGGGCGCGGCGGCGCAGTTTGAGCAGGCTCGCGGCGACAGCCAGCGCGCGGCGGACTACTGGAAGGCCGCGCTGGCGGCGCTGCCGCCGGGCTCGCCGACGGACCGGCTGGCGCATGAGCTGGCTTATCCGGATTCCGATACGAAGCCGCACAAGGCTACGACCGCGGCCGATCTTGCGCGGCTGCTGAATCCGGATGATGAGCCGTTCCAGAAGACGATTCAGTTGCCGCCGCTGCCGTCTTACGGGCCTGATCCGTACCTGGGCAAGGCTCCGGTGCAGCTTGCGGGATCGGGTTCGGATGGGCAGGTGGCGCAGCAGAATCCTTATGCGGGCGTGCCGGCGACGACGCAGGTTCCGGTGCAGGCCGCGCCGCAGACGCCTGCGCAGAACGCCGGACAGGATACCGGGCAGGCTGCGGCGCCGCAGGTTCTTACGCGGCATCGGAAGCGCAAGAAGACGGAGACGAACAATCAGAACCAGACCCAGAACCAGATTCAAAACCAGACTCAAAATCAGGGGCAGATGAGCCTGCCGGCTGTTGAGGAGACGATTCCGGTGAAGCCGGCGGCTCAGCAACCTCCGGCGCAGACGCAGAGCCCGCAGCCGGTTTTTATTCCTGCACCGGAGCAGCAAACGGCTCCGCAACAGCCTGCGCCGCTTTATCTGCCGGGGCAGACTACGCCGCCGCAGGCGCAGCAGAACCAGAACCGGGATCAGGTTCCGGCGATTGTAATTCCGCAGGAGCCGCAGGCCGTGAATCATCCCTTTGAGCACTTCGACGTGCAGACGGGGTTGCGCGCCTCCGATCTCGAAGACCATCCTGTGCCGTACATTCCGCCGGCCCCGGACCGCACGGCGGTGCAGCCTACTTCGGTGGTGCTGATTGTTCCGCCGCAGCTTGAGCAGGCGCGGCCGCTCGGGAATGCGCCGATCACGCTGCCTTCACAGCCGCTGACTGCGCAGCCGGTTGCGCAGGAGGCCTTGGCCACGGCGCCTGCTTCCATGGAGCCGGTGCAATATACGCCCTCGGCGCAGCAGGCGGCTACGGGAGCTTATTCGGCACCGCAGCAGAAGCCCGCGGCGACGCCCGCTCCGCAACAGGCGCAGCCGCCGGCCGCGACACAGGCGGCTCCTGCCGCGGCTACGCAGCCTCACCGGAAGAAAAAACGCACGGCCAAAGCCGCCGCGCAGCCTGCGCAGACGCAGACGGTTCCCACGCTGATTACAGCGCCCGCGCAGGCGCAGCAGCCTGCGGCGATTCCGGCGCCTGCTCCAAATACGGAGCAGTCCGCGCAACAGCCGGGCGCTACCGACGAGCAGCTAGAGCAGCAGAGCCTGCCGCCGCTGCGTGGGCCGTGGGTGCGTGTGCAGCGGCAGCCGCGGCAGCTTGATCCGCGGGAGATGGTGGAGCGGCAGCTTCAGTCGCTGGAGAGCAGCTATTCGCCGTGGCTCGGCGGCACGGGGCTGGTGAACGCGCGCAGCGGCAACCTGGGCTACGACCACCTGACGGCTCTCGAAGCGCCGTTTGAGGCCTCCACGCCGTTTGGATATAGCGGCCGCCTCACGGTGATCGCGCGGCCGGTCTTTCTGGATTCGGGACAGGCGACCGGCTCGGCCATCATTCAGGTGCAGGAGTCAACGCAATCGGGCACGGAGCTGGTGAACATTCCCGAGCCGCTGGGCACGGACACCAACACCGGGCCGAATGCGGCCACGAACTCTACCGGCACGCCGCCGCCGCAACAGAACGCTACCGGGCTGGGCGGCGAGGCGCAGTTGGCCTTTCCGCACCTGGCGCTGGCCGCGGGGCATACGCCGTATGGCTTCCTGGTGAGCAACTGGACGGGACGGCTGCGCTGGCAGCCGAATGGCGGGCCGTTTACCGTCACGCTGACGCGGGATTCGGTGAGGGATACGCAGCTTTCGTATGGCGGGATGCGCGATCCGGGCTCGGCCTCGCTCAGCTATCCGGGGAATATCTGGGGCGGGGTTGTTTCGACCGGCGGCGAGGTGCAGTTTGCGCGCGGCGACGAGCTTTCAGGTTTCTACATCAGCGGCGGCGGACAGGCGCTGCGCGGCTACAACACGGAGTCGAACTCGCGCTACGACGGCGACGGCGGGGCTTACTGGCGGGTGTGGACGCTGCCCGAGTACGGCTCGCTGACGGTGGGCGCGAACTTCTTCGGGATGCACTACGCGCACAACGAGTCGGCGTACACCTTCGGCATGGGCGGCTACTTCAG
>JASHPD010000377.1 GCA_030038315.1 Acidobacteriaceae bacterium | reverse complement strand
GTTGCGCCCTGGGTAGGTCTCGCGCCTCCGGAGATGCGCGCGCCGTGATAGCGGAATTGCGTTCGACGGTTTTGAATTCGCAGATGCCCAGCGGAGCGTTCCCGTCGGTGGCACATCTTCCGGGTGGACCCGTTGCCGACGAAAATGCCTTCGTGACCGCTCTTGTTCTCGATCGGCTGATTCGGCTCGAACCTGATGCCGGGATTGCGGTTGCAGTGCGGCGGGGCGTGGAGTATCTGCTCCGGTGCGAGAATCCAGGAGCGCCTGGGGCATTCTCGTTTTACCCGCCGGACGGCCACCCGCATTGGATGGAAGAATTCCTTCCCCCGGACGCTGACGACACGGCCCTCTGCCTGCTTGTCCTGTTTCGTTCCGGTACCAGGTCGCGCGAGCAATCGCAGCGCCAGTTTCTCCAAACGCTGGACCGCTACCGCATCCGGCGCCGCCCGCGCGGAGCAGATTGGTTTTGTCCTGGAGTCTACCCTACATGGCTCGATTCGAAGCGAATGATGAATCCGATTGATCTCTGTGTCAATGTAAACGTGCTTACGTTCCTTCACACCATCGGACTTGGGTTCGCCGGCCGCGGCATTCTTGAAATGGCCGCGGCGGCAATCGACTGGGCCGGGGATCAGCCAGCTCGCTTGGCTTCGGCCATGCCATACTATCCCGGCCCGGTCGAGCTGAAGTACGCGCTTGAGCGCGCCAATGAGGCTGGCGTGCCGGGAGCGGATGTTCTTTTGGAACGGCTCCGATCCATTCCATACCATGCGGCCAGCGATGAGGAAAATGCCCCGGTTTGCTCCTCTCTCGGGGCTGGCGTGGTTTGGAGCAGCCCCGTTCTTTTCGCTGCCCGCGCGTGGGCCCGGTCATCGTAAGAGCACGCGTTCTCCAGGGAACATGAGATGGGAAGTTTCCGAGGCTGGCATCCCGATCCGCATTGTGCCCGGATGGGCGAAAGTCAGGAAATCGGCACGGTCTTTCGTTGCGCCTATAGCGGTTTTCCAGTTGCTGTAGAGCGAAGCCGCAACTGCTAAGTGGCTTTTTCCTTAAAGAAAAAGCCACCTTGCACCACGCCTGAAATGCCTCATACGAACTGGAAAACCGCTCTAAATTGCCGGGATTAACTGCTTGGCAGACTCTGATTTCTGTCGTAGAATTACGGAACATCAGATCCTTCCACGAGTTATGGATCGGATTTTCCCCATTGCCTTTCTTTTTCCCCGCCGGGTCTTTTCCCCATCTTTTCTTTCTTCATAAAAGCTGCGTATCTGCGTTCGATGGAGTCTTTGGATGTCCAAACCTCTCATGCTGCCGATTGACCAGATGGAAGGGCTTAAAGCTGTAATCAAAGCTGCCGTGCGTGACGTTCTGAATGAAATGCTTCAGGAGAAGAGAAGCGAGCTCAGCGCGTTTATTCGTGAGGCGATTGAAACGAGTGAAAAGAACAAGAGATGACAGGCGGCGCATTGCGAACGGTTCTACTGCTCAGTGGCGGAGTTGACAGCCTGACCGCCGGCGCGGTGGCGCGTGCGCATGGAGCCGAGATTTATGCGCTGTCTTTCGATTACCAGCAGGTCAACCGAAGGGAGCTTGAGAGCGCCGCTCGGGCCGCCGTGTCACTTGGCGCGCGCGACCATCATGTAATGAAGCTCGGCCTGGGGTTAGGGGCGTTCGGGCGCTCAACATTGTTGTCCCAGGACGGCAAGAAGGTCGAAGCCGACGGCAAAATACCGAGTGCGTCAGATGGCGACCTGGGTATCTATGTGCCCGCTCGAAATGCGATGCTCCTCGCCTGCGCGTTGAGTTATGCCGAAATGATTGAAGCGCAGTCGATTGTAATCGGCGCCTCGTGTATCGCGATGGGCGCCCGGCCTTCACGTTACAAGGATTGTCACCCGGAATTTTATCTGGCTTTTCAGGAGTTGGCTCGCTTTGCGGTTGAGCTTCGTGAAGAAGTTCAGGTTTTCTGCCCTCTCATGTATCTGAATAAGAAGGAGACAATCGCATACGGGCTTTCGCAGAAGCTGGATTATAGCCAGACATGGACCTGTTACACAGATGGAGAAAGCCATTGCGGTCAGTGCAGCGCCTGCGAGATGCGGCTTTATGCGTTCCATTCTCTTCACATGAAGGACCCGGTTCCTTATGAGAAGGGCTTCGACTATTGGGTCGGCGCATATCGGCAGCGTTGGCAGGCAGTCGCAAAGTGGTGAGCCTCGAATAAGCGTATGCTCAAGCCTCTCATCGTCGGTTTTGGCAGGGCTGGAAGGGATCTGCACCTGCCGTGTCTGCAAAAGACACGCACCGGGCACGCGCGCCTTATCAGCCCGGAGATTGGCGTTGTTGCTTATGAGGAGGAGTATTACGACAGCTCGGATGCCGCGGGCCTCAGGCTGTTCGAGAACATGGCCGATGCACGCCAGGCTTTCGGCGAGGACTGCATCGTTCACGTCTGCACGCCGCCGGCATCCCACTTCAGCGTCGTACAGGAAGCTGCCGAGCTAGGATTCAAACGCTTGATCGTGGAAAAGCCGCTGGCGAGCACTCTGGATGAGGTGGAGCGGATTCAAGCCCTTCGCAGAAGGCATAAGCTCGAGATTTTCGTCGTGGCCACGTGGCTATCAAGCTCCTTGACAGCGCGCCTGAAAACGATGCTGGAGGCGCGTTCGGCAAACGCGTGGACGAGAATGTCGATAAGTCAGTTGAAGCCGCGCTTCTCGCGAACGCTCAATAACCGCAGTCATACCACCGCGCTGGACGTCGAAATTCCACACCAGGTGGCTTTGTTGCTCTATTTAGCCGGAAAAAACGTGGAGGTGATTGCTGCCTCCTGCTCGGATATGCGCGTAAACGGGACAACGGTTCCTCTCATGGGAGCAGCCACCATCTTGCTGCATAGCCCAAGCGGGCAATTATGCGCATTGCATTCGGATCTGACAGCGCCGGTCCGCCAGCGGTCCATCGAGATTGTTTTCGAGGATGGCGGCAAAGTGGTTGGCTATTTCCCGTCGGAAGGAACCGATAGCTTCTCACAATTACACTCGTTCAACCAGGCGAATGAATTGGTAAAGCGGGAGGTGTTTTTCGATGATCCGCTTTCGGCATTTCTCGAAGATGCCTATCATTACTTCGAATGCGGACTGGCGGAAGCTCCGGCGAGCGATCTCGACTTTCACGAAGCGGTGATGTCGGTCCTTTGCGAGGCAAAGAAGCAAAGCGGGCTCGCAGTCCCAGGACTGACGGCACAGGCGGCAAGGAGGGAGAGTGTACTCAGTTAGAGAAGTCTATTACACGCTCCAGGGAGAGGGGGCAAATGCGGGCAGGCCGGCCGTGTTTTGCCGATTCGCAGGCTGTAATTTGTGGTCTGGGCGGGAACAGGATCGAGCAACGGCTATATGTCGATTTTGCGATACGAGCTTCATGGGAACAGATGGTCCCGGCGGAGGTAAATTCGCTACTGCGCGGGAGCTGGCAGATCGAATCGTTGCAATTTGGCCCGCGCGGGCTATTCCCCGGGCAAAGGCCCTGGTCGTGTGCACAGGCGGAGAGCCGCTTCTGCAGCTCGATAAGGCTCTTGTCGAGGAATTGCATTCCAGGAATTTCGAGGTTGCCGTGGAAACCAACGGCACCCAATTACCTCCGCCGGGGGTGGATTGGATATGCGTAAGTCCCAAGGCGGGAGCCGAGCTTGTTTTGAAAAACGGAGATGAGCTCAAACTTGTCTTTCCGCAGGCGAATTCAAGCCCGGAGCAGTACGAAACTCTGCAATTTAAGTGGCTTTTTCTGCAACCGATGGACGGTCTCGAGCGGGAAAGAAACACCAAGCTCGCCATGAATTATTGTTTGGAGCACCCGCAATGGAGACTTAGTTTGCAGACGCACAAGATACTGCAGATTCCATGAGGAGTAGACGTGATTAAGTGCATTCGACGAGTCCAGTTTTGTGCCGGCCATCGTGTTTGGAAGCACGAAAACAAGTGTGCTCATCTTCACGGCCATAATTACGTGGCGCTCCTGCACGCAACGGCGCCTCAACTGGATGCGTTGGGCAGGATCGTGGATTTCAGCTATCTTAAGGAATCCATCGGCGCGTGGATCGAATCTCACTGGGATCATGGTTTCATCCTGTATGAGAAGGACACGGAGGGAATTGAAGCCCTCCAGCGAATTGCGGGCCAGAGGCTCTACCTGATGCAGGAGAATCCGACGGCGGAGAATATGGCGGCGCATCTTCTACACGTTGTAGCCCCGCGCGAGCTCCGTGGAACAGAGGTACAGGTTGTCAAGGTCGAGTTGTGGGAGACCGAAAACTGCTATGCGGAAGCATCGCTCTGAACAACAGGCAGGCTCACATCAAAGGAGGAGTTGATCCATGGGGCGTTCATTTCGTTCGAAAACGCTGTTTCCTTCATTCACCACGTTTGTGCTCGGCGCGGCCGTAGCATTTCTCATCGACAAGGAAGTATTGAAATTCGTGGCCAAGAAGGTTGTCCGAGGCGCCGTTGCCGCCAGGGAAAACATCAATGCAATCAAGGGCGAAATTCTGGAAGAGATTCAGGATGAGCAGGCGGCAAAACAGGCGGCTAGCCGCGCAACCAGCGTCTCTTAAGGTTCTTCGAGCCGATGTCGAAACGTTCAGATCGGGATTTGGACATTCGAGTTGTATCGGCGTTGCCGGGACGCGTGCGCTGGGAAGTCCGTGGCTTGCGGGGCAGTAGAGTGTTTGCTGCCATCGTCGAACAAAAGCTGAGGAACAGGCCCGGGATGGTGCGGCTGGAGGTCAGCCACATCACCGGGCGCGTTCTGACGCTGTTCGATCCCGATATGCGCGCAGAAGCGGTTCGCGGATACGTTCGCGATGCAATGCTCGCCGCGCGCACCGCGCCTGGCCTGCTCCAGGGTAGTCCGGAACCGGGCGGCCTGAAGGAGCTTGAACAGGCAGCCCGGCTGCTCTCGCCATTCAGCCGGGAGCTGTTCGTGGCAGCGGGACTGAGCGTCCTTGCGGCGCTCTGCAATATCGCCCGGGATATTGCGCTTGGGGCGGCCATCAATACTCTGCGTACTCGCCGCCCTCCGCGGGTTCCGTTGATTCGCGTGCGGTCGGTAGCTCTCTGGGCCGTGGGGTTGGGAGGCGTCGCACTGGTTCTCGTGGGATGCGTCGCCGTATTGAGATATGCCGGCCTGAGGATCTGGCGCAGGCGGGGACGCATGTTGCAGCACCGGCTGCGCAATCAACTGTTCGCCCACGTCGAACACATGGAGATGGCTGCACTGCAGGAAAGCGGCAGAGGAGAGCTGCTGGCTGTCCTCAGCGAAGATGTGGATCGCATTGAAGGCGCCTTTGACGCGGCGTCTTGGTTGATGAATGTCTCCTTGTCCTCCGCGGTCTTCATCACCGCGCTTTTCATTGTGGCTCCGCGCCAGGCGTGGGTATCGCTGCTCCCAATACCTATCCTCATCGGACGGGCCATGGCGTATTTTCCGCGCTTGCGGCTGCGTTACACCAAAGCGCGTCAGGATGCCGCAGTGATTCTCGAGCATGTTCGGAGCAACCTGGACGGGATCTCGACTGTCAAAAGTTTCATTCTGGAGACGCAGGAGCAGAAAACAGCCGAAGCTCTAAGCGGTCAATACCGGCGCAGCAGCCAGATGGCGAGCGCGATGGCCACTGCGCTCCCCCTGAGCCTGGAAGCCACGATCCAGGCCGGAGTTGTACTGACGCTTCTCACGGGCCGGTCGGGCCCGAACTCCGGCGGCGGAGCGGGCGTGGCTGCACACACAGGCGTAGGCATGTTGCTCTATCACATCTTCTATCCATTGGTCTCATTAAGTCTTCCTCTTGATAATCTCGAACGCGGCTTAACGGCTTATGCGCGGATACGAAAGATACTCGCTCTCCCGATTGAGACCGAAGAGGGACTACTGGAAATCAGTCCGGAAATGGTGCAGGGGGAGATCGCCTACGAACATGTCGATTTCGGCTATCCCAATGGAACGCAGGTATTCAAAGATCTGTCTCTGAGATTCGCTGCCGGTTCTGCAACGGTAATCGTAGGTCCCTCCGGATCGGGAAAAAGCACTCTGGTCAATCTTCTGCTGGGCTTCTTTTCCCCGCAGGCAGGCAGAATCCTTCTGGATGGAGAAGATATCCGGTATTTGAAGCGGTCTTCGCTGCGCGGGCTCATTTCGCTTATCAGCCAGGATGTGTTCCTGCTTCCGAGAACAGTACTGGAAAATATACGAGTCGGAAGGCCCGGCGCGACAATGGAAGAAGCGATCTCCGCGGCAAAACTTGCCAATGCCCACGATTTTATTCTGCAGTTGCCACAGGGCTACGATACCCCGATCGGTGATCGTGGCGAGCAGCTTTCAGGCGGGCAGAAACAGAGAATCGCAATCGCACGCGCAATTCTCAAAGACGCTCCGATTCTCATCCTGGACGAAGGGACATCGCATCTCCATCCGCGAATGGAAGATGAGCTTCAATGCGTTCTTCGGAATGTATTCCGTGGGCGCACGCTCATCATCATTGCACATCGCTTGTCTCCTGCTTCCGATTCGGAATGGATCTACGTCCTGGATAGGGGACTGGTAACGGAGCAAGGCAGGCGCGCTGAGCTGATCGGCTATGACAGCGAGTTTGAGCGGCTCGGATTCGCGGATACCTGAGGTCATCGGAATGAAATCGAGGCTACGCTACGTCTTGGCCGGTACCGGCAGCCGCGGGATCGAAATGTTCGGACAGGCTATTGTCGGCCCATATTCCTGCCATGCTGAGCTGGTCGGACTTTGCGACATCAACCCTTTGCGAATGTCGGTGGCGCAGCGCCGCCTTGGAATCGAGCTCCCGGCCTTCACGAATTTCGACGATTGCATCGAGTCTCTCAAGCCCGATACAGTCATCGTGACTACGCCCGACGATACCCATCACAAATTCATCATCGGTGCGATGCGCGCCGGAGCGGATGTCATCACTGAAAAGCCGCTGACGGTCGCTCTCGACCATTGTCAGTCGATTCTGCAGGCAGAACGGGAAACAGGCCGGAAATGTACTGTGGCATTCAATTATCGTCACGCTCCGTTTCACACCAGAATCAAGGAACTCCTGAAGGAGAGCTGCGTCGGTCAGGTTATCAGTGTTGATTTCCACTACTACCTCGATACTCGGCACGGAGCAGACTACTATAGGCGCTGGCACCGGCAAAAGGAGCGCTCGGGCGGTCTTCTTGTGCACAAAGCCACGCATCATTTTGACTTATTGAATTGGTGGCTGGAGCAGGAGCCGGTCAGGGTTTTTGCCCGCGGAGACAGGCAGTACTATGGATCGACGCGCGCAGAACATGGAGTTCGTTGCCTCGACTGCTCCTATGCGCACAAATGCGAGTTTCATCTCGATCTATCGTCGAAGCCTGCAATGGCCGAATTGTACGCGGCCGCCGAATCTGCCGATCATTATTACCGGGACCGTTGCGTCTTCGGTCCTGAAATCAATATCGAAGACAATTTGCAAGTCCTCGTTGGATACAGCGGAGGAACCAATCTGGGCTACAGTCTCGCAAGTTTTCTCCCTTTCGAGGGTTTCTCGATTGCCTTTAACGGAACAAAAGGCCGGCTGGAAGCGGAGGAAATATGGGGAGAAGGCCTCGGCCAGTCAGAAGAGAATCCGTTTGATCGCTACGGTCTGACGCTATATCCATTGGGCGGCAGGAAGGAAAAAATTTCGATACCCATCACCCTGGGAGGGCATGGAGGAGGCGATGCACGGTTGCTGAAGATGCTGTTTGGAGAAGCGGCTCCGGACCCGATGGGGCATCGCGCAGATGCGCGTGCCGGAGCAATGAGTGTTCTAACCGGAATCGCCGCGAATGAATCGATTGCTACCGGAGATGTTGTGCCGGTTCCCAGGTTGGGCTTGTGAATCTCATTCTCGTCGGATACCGATGCTCGGGAAAATCAATGGTATCGCAGCGCCTCGGCGATACTCTTGGGCGGCCGGTCATACATGTCGATCGGGAGATTGCAGTGCGGGCAGGGCAAAAAATCGTCGAAATCATTACACAAAGTGGATGGGAGCGATTTCGCGAGATTGAAAGAGACGTAATCTCGGCTGTAGCGGCAATGGATTGGGTTGTGATCGATACCGGAGGGAGCTTTGTGCTCAATGACCGCAACGTGAAAATGCTGCGCGCAGGCGGCCGGGTGGTGTGGTTGCGGACTGGCGCGCCGGAGGTGCGCACACGGATGCAGCGGCGGGATGAGAGACTTGTGCCGCTGAGTGATGCTGCGAATGCAATAGATGAAGTCGAAGAAATGATTCAGCGCATGAATCCGCTATATGAAGCCGCGGCCGATTACGTGGTCGATACGGACGGACGTTCAGCAATAGAGGTAGCCGGCGAGATTGTGAAATATGTTTAGCCGGATTGCGCCAGATATGGAAGCCGAAGAGTTGAATCGCGAATACGATATGTATTCGCGAATTCTGGCGGGGAACAGCCTCGATCCGGATCTCTGGTACCGCCGTTCTCTGGTTGTCCGGAAGAACTCTGGCTGTGCGGGGAAACTGGTTTTCGCGGTTGCGGACCTTCAGCAAGCGATTGCTCTCTCCCCAAACAACAGAGACTACCTTGCAAGTCTGCAGGATGCGTTGCGCCGTCTTGGCCGGAATGCCGAGCGTCTGGCGGTGCTCCGCCAGTTGACGGAGCTTGAAGGGAAGCATTCCATATATGCGACAATCGCCGCTGCGATTGAAGGCGGCCGCAATGAGAAGATGGCTGTGCTGCGCTGGGCGGAAACGAATCCGCTGGAGAGAGGCTCACCGCTTGATCCGGGCATTTGGTCGTATGCGCAAGCTCAGGATCTGACATGCGGATGCCCGTCGCACCGTGACCGCCAGGACTTCCGCATCTTCGTTGACGGCCGCGTGATGAGTGCGTATGACGACATCATCAAGTATTACGTAAGAACGACAGCCGGCGGAGTGGGCGAGCTTTGCATCCACGCAGACATAGCGAGCCGGATTCACCAACGTCCTCACGAACTGCTCCGGCACGCGAATATAGCGCCTGATTGTCCGTTTCATCTCGTTCTTGTCGATCGGCAGGAGAATGCCCTGGCTTCTGTCGGCTTCAGCTTTTGCTGCACGAATGGGAATACAGAGATCACGGTGGAGCAGTTGCAGGGCACGGTGGGATCTCAGCCTGTCCTTGGATCGGTCCGCTGGGAGCATCTTTTGCTGGCAGCTATTGAGCGCTTTGCTGCCGAGCGGCGATGTACGGCCGTTCGTATTGTGTCTTCTGAGAGCAATATCTGGATTCAAAGGATGTATCGTTGGATGATCGAACGCGCTGTGATTCCTGAATCGCTCCCGCTCAGGGCGCTTTTCGAGGATGGCAATCTGGTGGAGAAGGCGCGAGACGCATGGGATCGTTGGAAAGAGCAGGAAGCCAAGCACCCTTACTTCACGCGTTATATCGGATTCGTTGATGTGGGCAAAATGCTGTTGCGATACGACAAAACTGCCCGCAGGCGCCACTACCGTCCCTTCAAAGGTCCAGACGGAATAACGCAATACTGGCGAAAAACGATCACCCCATGACGAAACTCAGTCATCCCGTATACACCGAACCCGCCGTGAACAAGCCACTCAATGCAGTTGTACGAACGAACCTCGGTTGCGGAACCGGTAATCCGGGGAGGCGATCAGCTCGTGATATGAGCCGAACTGTTCGTTCTTCCAGGCGGGTTCTGGCACGTCCGGCTCGCTCTCGAATACGCGCAATACGCCGTAGCTTGTGGATCGCTGGTAAGGCGTGCGGCCGGCAGAACGAATGATGCTGCGAATCTGCGAAGGGTGCAGGAACTGGCCGTGCGTGGCCCCGGCGGATGTTGAAATGCTCTCGTTCATCAGCGTTCCGCCAAAGTCGTTGGCTCCGGCACGCAGGCAATCTTGCGCTAAAGACGGCCCTTGCTTAACCCAGCTTGCCTGGATATTGGGAATCCATTCGTTCAGCATCAGGCGTGCAACTGCGTACATGCGCAAGACGTCTTCGCGAGCCGCTTCTTTCTGTATACCCGCGATGAGAGATTTTTTCGTCATAGGAGCTTCAGCGGCCACAAAGCTAAGCGGAACGAGCTCCGTGATCTTTCCCGTTTCCTGCTGAATCGTGCGCAACAGCGCAAGATGCCGCGCCCTGTCCAGTCCTGTCTCAACGTGGCCATACATAATCGTGGATGTGGTGGGAATGCCCAGTCTGTGGGCGGATCGCACCACCCGCACCCAGTTACTGGTGGAAATGCGTCCAGGCGAAATTCTTTCGCGAATGCCATCGTCAAGAATCTCGGCCGAGGTTCCAGGCATGGACCCGAGTCCGGCATCGAGAAGAGCCTTCAGATAGTCTTCGACAGAGCGATGGGATAAGGTTGCGCCATAGAGTACCTCCTCCGGTGAAAACGCATGGACATGAATCCCCGGAAAAGACTTCTTAATGGTTCTGCAAAGCTCAATGTAAAAGGTGCCGTCAATGCCCGGCGGCAAGCCGGCTTGAATGCAGACCTCTGTGCCGCCAAGTTCCAATGCTTCTCCGATGCGTCGAAGAATCTCTTCGACCGGCAGAAAATATCCCTCGCCCGCGGCATGGCCCCGGCTAAAAGCGCAGAAGCCGCACCGCTTCACGCAGACGTTGGTGAAATTCACATTGCGGTTGATGACATAGCCCACTCGGTCGCCAACCCTTCTCTGTCTGAGTTCGTCCGAAACCACAATCAGCCGTTGGAAATCTTCCTTTCTGGCCGTGAACAGAACCGCACCCTCCTGCGCGGATAGCTCTCCGCCTTCAAGAGCTTTATCCAGGATTGAGTTGATCTTCATCTTCCTTCCTTCTCCGAGTTCACCAGGTATGATTGATCGAGCCATTGCTCGGCGCGTGAGCGAAGAGCATCAGGAATCCATCGGCGCGCCCTCAGGTACTCCGGATAGACTGTCAGTCTCTCTCGCAAATGGTATCCGGTCTGCCGCGTTACAGCCTGAAGCGCGGAAATCTGCGGCCACGCAGATTCAGGATTGATAAAGTCTGGAGTGACGGGAGAGATTCCACCCCAGTCGTTAATGCCCGCTGAAAGTAGGGAGCCATAGTTATCTCCGGAGAGATTCGGAGGAACCTGAATGTTCATCTCAGGGCCGAAAATCAACCTCGCCGTCGCGGCCGTTCGTAGAATCTCCAACAGATCGGGTTCAGGATGGGCCTCAAAGAGGGTTCCGGCCTTTGCGCGGAAGTTCTGGATGATAACTTCCTGAATGTGCCCATATCTTCGATTGAGTTCGTAGATCGCAAACAGGGAATCGACACGTTCGCCTGGAGTCTCACCAATGCCTATCAGAATGCCCGTGGTGAACGGAATCCCAATCTTGCCGGCGGCTTCGAGAGCCTTGAGGCGAACATCCGGAATCTTGTCCGGGCAACGGTAATGTGCCTGGCCTGGCGCGAGCAATCGTGTGCTCGTCTGTTCAAGCATCATTCCCATGCTGGCGTTGAATGGGCGAAGCTGCTCTATCTCTCTTTCAGAGAGGACGCCGGCGTTGGTGTGCGGCAAGAGGCTGGTCTCGGTAACGACCAGTTCGCACATCGTCCGCAGGTAGTCGATTGTAGACGCGTAGCCTTGGCGTTGCAGCCATTGCCGGTACTGCGGATACCGCGTTTCCGGCTTATCGCCCAAGCTGAAGAGCGCCTCCTTGCAGCCGGCCCGCTCGCCCGTTCGGGCAATGGCCAGGACCTCGGCCTTGGTTAAGCCGAACGGTTCCGGCTCTTTCGGCTCGCGCGCAAAGGTGCAGTAAGCGCACCGGTCCCGGCAGAGCCTGGTGAGTGGTATAAATACCTTCCGCGAATAGGTGATGACGTTGCCCGTGCGCGTATGGCGAAGTGCTTGAGCCTCGCGAAGAACTTCCCGCAGCAATTCGCCCACCGCTTCGATGAACCGAACGGCGTCGGTCCGTGAAATGCTTTTCTCGTATCGCGCCGGCTGCATTCTTCTCCTTGGAAAAACTGGATCGCCTCAGCCTCATGCGAAAAGGACGGCAGGTTGATCGATAGCCGGCTGCTAAGGCCAAACCATGTTGCAACCATCTCATAGTCCATGTGCAGAGTCCGGTGGCAAGTCTCCACAGCTCAGGAGATTAAGAAGCGGCTAAAGAATTCCAATGACTTTTAGTCGAATGCCTGAGAGCTGACATTCATTGTATTCCCGCTCTATCGTCTCGACGAGAGATGTTTCCCGGAGATGGCGGGTCAGTTTGAATCTGTTTTGTGTCAGGGCACGACTTTAGTCGTGCCGGATGAATCGCATAAAACAACCGGGCTTTAGCCCCTGCTTCCAGACTGACCCACTGCCTACTCTCATGCAAGTGCGTAAGTTATTGCGCCTTCATGCTATGATTGACCCCTGCGGAAGCATCCAGCATAGAGCATATTACCGGTCCGGCCAGCTTTAAGGCCTGGTGGGAGACGCATTGGATACGGCGGTGGCACTGGTAGGCGGTACTGGAGCCGCGGGCAGAGGCTTGGCAATACGTTTCGCGCTCGCCGGCATTCATCTCCGCATTGGTTCGCGTGATCTTGATCGCGCGCGGACTGCTGCCGAATGGATCGCAGGCCGGAGCCATAACCGGAGTATCTCCGGGCACACCAATCAGGAAGCAGTGATCGGATCGCGGATCGTTATTCTTACTGTGCCGATTGCGGCCCACGCGAAAACTCTGCACGCAATCCGGGACAGAATGGAGCGAGCGGCGATCCTGGTGGACGCAACCGTGCCCCTGGAAATTGCGCTCGGAGGCCGGCTGTCTCGCACCATCGGCTTGTGGGATGGTTCGGCCGCACAACAGGCCGCACGATTGCTTCCCGACCATCCGGTGGTTGCGGCATTTCACTCGCTCAGCGCCGAATCCCTTTTAAACACCGGCCAGCCGCTTGATTGCGATACTCTGGTTTGCAGCGACAATGCCGAGGCAAAGCAAACGGTAATGGATCTTGCCGCGGCGATTCCCGGCGTGCGAAGCATCGATGCGGGGCCACTCGAGAATGCGCGGCTCCTGGAAAGCCTCGCCGCGCTGCTGATCTCCTTGAATCTGCGGCATCGGTCCAAGCACTCGGGAGTTCGCATCACCGGCCTGCCTGAGGGAAGACCATGAGGAGGAATGCCATTGTCGCCCTCGCCGGCGGGATCGGCGCAGCGCGTTTCCTGCAAGGACTGGTTCACGTCCTGGACCCGCGACAGGTCTGTGTAATTGGAAACACCGGCGACGACGCTGAAATGCACGGCCTTCATATCTCTCCCGACCTCGACACGGTGACATACACTCTGGCAGGGCTTGCAAATCCCAGGACCGGTTGGGGAATCAGGCGCGACAGCTTCCGCTGTCTCGAAAGCCTCAAGGCTCTCGGAGCGGAAACATGGTTTCAGCTCGGCGATAGAGACCTGGCCACGCACATCTATCGGACGGAACGCCTTCGCAAAGGAGATTCCCTCTCTGAGGTAACCGGCAAAATCGCGTCGGTGCTCAACCTCCGATCCGCGATCATACCCATGTCTGACGATCCCGTCCGGACCCGCATCCGTACGCCGTCGGGCGAACTGGAGTTTCAGACGTACTTCGTCAAAAGGCGCACGCGGGATCGGGTGACAGGGATACGGTTTCAGGGCGCCGAGGAGGCCAGGCCGGCGCCGCGCGCATTGGAGGTTATCGCAAAGGCAAAAGGGATCATCCTTTGCCCTTCAAATCCCTTCATCAGTATCGGGCCGATTCTCGCAGTGCCGGGCATCCGCGAAGCCTTGCGGCAAAGGCGCGACAGCGTAGCCGCGATTTCTCCCATTGTCGGCGGACGCGCGCTGAAAGGGCCTGCCGCCAGGATGATGCAAAGCCAGGGAATGCCGGTGACGCCGCTTGCCGTAGCCGCGCTCTATGCGGATATCGCCGGCGTATTTGTGATCGATAAAGAGGATCGTAAGCACGCCAGGGAAATTGAATCTCTGAATATGCGCCCGGTTATCTCAAACACCATCATGCGCGGACTGCCGCAGAAGAAAGCTCTCGCCCGGCTCGTTGCGCGAGAGCTGGGTATGCGCGCATGATCTTCGCTATTCTGCCGGTCAAAAGCCCTTGCGCTGCCAAACAGCGATTGAAGCAGCTTCTTACGCCTGAGCAACGCGAAACTCTGGCCCGGATGCTTTTCCGCAGGACCCTTGCTGCGCTCTGCCATGCCCAGGGCATCGATCGTATCGTTGTTGTGACCAGCGACTCGGAATGCGCCCGGCTGGGACACATGGCGGGAGCTTTGGTTTTCGAGGAAGCCGTGCAGGTGAGTCACAGTCAATCGGCCGACGCGGCATGTTTTCAGGCGGCGGAGCTTGGCGCAACCACAGCTATGCTTGTTCCCATCGATGTGCCTGCCGTTACAGCGGATGATTTTACAAACCTGGCCGCTGCCGCGCATCCAGGCCTTGTCGTGGTGCCGTCAGCCGATGGAACAGGCACCAATGCTTTAGTGCGGACGCCGCCAACCTGCATTGACAGCATGTACGGCCCCGGCAGCTTCCGCGCGCATTTGGAGCAGGCCGCTTCAAAAGGCATCCCGGCCACCGTGCAAAGAATTCCGGGGCTCATGTTCGACATCGATACGCCCGAAGATGTAAAGCAACTGCTTCAAGGTCCGTCAATCTCTGAAATCACTCCATTCCTGGAGGCCTCATGCGCATGGAGCTGACATCTCTGACAACGATTCCGGAGATTCGTCCGGGCGATAACCTCGGCGCGCTGATTCGACAGGCTGCGGAGCAGGAGAATCAAGTCATCGATGAGGCCGTGATTGTCGTTGTGGCACAGAAGGTTGTCTCCAAGGCCGAAGGAGCGATCGTCGATTTGCGCAAGCTGCATCCCTCGCCTCTGGCTCAAACCTGGGCTCGGGACTGGCAAAAAGATCCGCGCCTGCTCGAATTAGTCCTGATGCAGACACGGCGAATCGTGCGCATGGATCGCGGCGTTCTCATTGTCGAGATGCCCACGGGCCTGGTCTGCGCAAACGCGGGCGTCGATCAATCGAACGTGGAGAGTCCGGACTTCGCAACCATACTGCCGAAAGACCCTGATACATCGGCGCGCCTGCTTCGGTCGAATCTCGGGTGTGGCGCCGTCGTGATAACAGACACTTTTGGCAGGCCCTTGCGCGAGGGCCTGGTGGACGTTGCAATCGGCGTCTCTGGCCTGGCGCCGCTCGAGGACTTGCGCGGCAGGACGGACCGTTACGGGCGTAAGCTGATCGGCACCGTGATGGCCGCTGCGGATCAGATCGCAGCCGCGGCCGGCTTGCTGATGCCCAAACATGCAGGCTGCCCGGTCGTGCTGATCCGTGGATGCTCCTGGCAGAAAAGCGAAGAATCGGCGCGCCTGCTTACGCGCGACCCATCGACGGATCTCTTTCGCTAGTTCGACGGCTGCATATCTTCATGAAAGCCGGCCCCTGCGAAAGGGACGAGGGATTTCTCCGGGCTATAAGCTGCGCTTGTGTATAATCGCCGCACGCGTATGAGGATCGGTTTAAAACTGCATCACTCCGGCCCAGGTGCGGCACCCGACCTGATACGCCGTTGGGCGCTCTTTGCCGAAGTGCTCGGGATTCACTTCCTGATGATCGGAGACCACGTCGCTCTCACGCAGCAAGTGGTCGAAAAATATCCCGCCCCGTTCTTTGAGGCCTGTACAACGCTGACGTGGTTAGCGGCGCAGACCCGGACCATCGCGCTCGGAACAACCGTCCTGGTTGTTCCTTATCATCATCCGCTCCGCCTGGCGCAACTGACCGCAAATGCCGACGTCCTCGCTGGCGGAAGGCTGATCGTAGGAGTTGGCGTCGGCTGGGCTCAGAGTGAGTTTGAAGCATTGAATATCCCGTTTGAGCGCCGCGGAGCCATCACGGACGAATATCTGGCGGCGCTGAAGATACTCTGGACGCAGCAGCCCGCGTCTTATGAGGGCAGATTCGTTAAATTCCGGGATGTAACTCTCAATCCGAAGCCTGTGCAGCAGCCTCACCCGCCTCTTTGGGTCGGAGGGGATTCCGATGCAGCCTTGCGGCGCGCGGTTCGATTCGGGGATGCGTGGCACCCGATCAATATCAACCTGGAATGGGCAAGAACTACGGCTTTACCGCGGCTGGCCGCCCTCGCTGAACAGGCCGGGCGCCCCACGCCGCTGTTCTGCCCCCGCATACATTTCCGGCTGACAGATGCGCCTGTGCCGGAAGAAGGCAGATGTGTCGGTGAGGGAAGCATCGATCAGGTGCGGCGCGACCTGGAGATGCTGGAAGCGCTCGGAGCAAAATCTGTCCTGCTGGACACCAAGGGCGGTCCATCCTCGAAAGCAACTGCAACACACCATGAGGAAGCATGGAGGATGCTCACGATATTTGCAGAGCAGGTCTTCGACTTGGAGAAGGAGCGAATTCGATAGCGATATGCAGCCTGTCGTCAGCCGCGAGGTCCATCTCAAGTCCCGCCCGGAGTATCTCCCCGTCCTGGAGAACTTCGAGATCGTTGAAACTCCGATCCCTGCGCTGGATGAGCAACAGGTTCTCATCCGGAACCTTTTTTTCTCCGTGGACCCATACATGCGGGGGCGCATGGTCGAACGAGCCGGCGCTAACTCGTTCCAGCTCGGAAAACCGATGGAAGGAGCATGTATCGGCGTTGTTCTGAAGTCTCGAAGCACGGATATAAAGGTCGGGGATTATGTTCTGGGCGAGAAGAGCTGGAGGGATTATTACATCTCCGCCGGAACCGGCCTCACAAAGATCGAGCCCAACGGGAATCCGGTTCAGGCTTATCTCGGCGTCCTGGGTATGCCTGGGTTTACCGCCTATCTCGGATTGTACAAAGTGGGACAGCTCCATGAAGGAGAAACCGTCTTTGTCTCAGCGGCGGCGGGTGCGGTGGGCAATGTCGTATGTCAGCTCGCGAAGCTGAAAGGCTGCAAGGTGATCGGCAGCGCCGGATCGGATGAGAAAGTTCGATGGCTGCGCGAGCACGGCGGCATTGAAGCATTCAATTACAGGAAAGTTGAATCCATCCGCGGCGCGCTGCAGCAGCTCTGTCCGGCCGGCATCGACTTATACTTTGACAATGTCGGCGGACCGCACCTGGAAGCCGCGTTAGAGTGCATGAAGACACACGGCCGGATTGTGCTGTGCGGAATGATGTCGAAAATGGAGCAGGGAAACCGCCCCTTCGCATTGCCGAACCTCAATCTGGCAGTACGGCAGAGACTGACCCTGACGGGATTCCGCGCTTCGGATCATCTTGATTTGTACGCAAAGTTCTCCTCGGATATGAGCGGTTGGATCGAAGAAGGCAAAATAGTATGGACAGAAACCATCGTGAATGGTTTGGAAAATGCCCCCGCTGCGTTTCTTGGTCTTTTCAAGGGTGAAAATCTAGGAAAGATGTTGGTGCGTCTCTGATGATCTCCTCGGCGTCCGCGCAAAATCGCGGACAGCTTCTTGAAGCGGTAGAAAAGATGCGGGACGTCCTTGCGGAGGGCTCGGCTGAAACAGAGCGGAGCGGCTGCCTCTCGCCGGCGATGGTCCGCGCGCTGGATGAATCCGGAGTCCTCCTGATCCAGTTGCCTGCCGTGCTCGGCGGCGCGGAAGCCGATCCGATCACTCAATTTGAGGTGGTGGAGTCGGTCACTGCGATCGACAGCACCTCCGGCTGGTGCGTGCTGATCGGTGCCACAAGCATCGCCTGGCCTGCCATATTTCTGCCGGATACGGCTGTTGCGCGCATCTTCAGGGATGGCCGCGCTCCGCGAGCCTCCGGAATTTTCCTGCCCTCGGGAACGGCCGTTCCAGACAGCGGCGGCTATCGTGTGAGCGGCCAATGGGCGTATGCAAGCGGCATCCGGCACGCGGAGTGGATTACGGCGGGCGCCAAGGTCAAGCGGGACGGCGATGAGACGGAACGCCGCATGGCGACTTTTCCGGCCCATCAGGCGCGCATCCACGATAACTGGAACGTAGCCGGACTGCAAGGGACAGGCAGTTGCGATTTCTCGGTCGAGAATCTTTTCGTGCCGGAGGAATTCACCTGGAATGCGGCCAATGCCGTCCCGCAGCGAGGTGGCGCTCTCTACAATCTGGCGATGCCTGGCTTTGTCATGCACCTTCATGCCGCCTTTGCCATCGCAGTTGCGCGGCGAGCCGTGAACGCAATCATCGCTTACGCACATAACCAGCGCGCGGGCTACCGGCCTTCCGGAATCATTTCACGGCCCGTCTTTCACAGCGCGCTTGGAGAATGCGACCTGCGGTTGCGCGCCGCGCGTTCTCTGGTGATCGATCTTTACCGGCAAGCATGGGCAACCGTCTGCGGCAATGGAACGCTCACCCCGGAACAGCACGCGGAGCTGAGGGGCGCTGCCGTTCTGGCGACTCAGGTCGCCGCCGGCGTTACGATGCGGCTGTTTCGTTATGGCGGGGGCACCGCGATACTTACAAGCAATATCCTGCAGCGCTGCCTGCGCGACATCAACGCCGCCGCTCAGCACCGTATGGTCAGCGATTCGACTTACGAGCAGTTGGGAAAGTTCAAGCTGGGACTTTCTGATGCCAACCCCAATGGCTAAGTGCGGAATAGCAATTCCCCAGGACTTCATCAGCAAGCCTGTCGGCGTGCGGATCATTCGGGAATTTGTGCGTCGCGCCGAAGATCTCGGCTTTGACAGCTTATGGGTGCAGGAACAAATCCTCGGCAGTGCGCCCATGCTCGACCCGATTGGGCTGCTTACGTACGCGAGTGCGCTCACAAGCCGGGTCCGCCTTGGAACCTCCATGCTGACCAGCGTAATCTACAATCCCGTGCTGCTCGCAAAGACGCTTTCCAGCCTCGATCATTTCTCCAATGGACGATTGACGATCGGCATAAGCCTTGGAGGCATGAATCCCGCCGTTGTGTCAGGATGCTCGGAGCGGCGCGTGCGCCGATTCCTTGAAGGGCTCATGGTAATGAAGGCTCTATGGACAGAGCCTGCTGCAACCTTTGACGGGACATTCTGGCATTTCAAGGATGTGCCGATGGAACCGAAGCCCTTGCAATCTCCGCATCCTCCAATCTGGTTTGGGGCACGCCAACCGGCCGCGCTCCGCCGCGCCGCGCGCTATGGCGACGGTTGGATGAGTCCGTCCTCTTCGCTGGAAGACTTCAACCGAAGGCGGCTGCAAGTGGCGCAGGACCTTGAAGAGTTTGGCCGTGACCCGGCGGCCTTTACGATCTCGAAACGTGTCTATCTCGCGATCGATGCCGATGAAACCCGCGCACTGCAACGTCTCCGCGCATGGTTTGGCGTCCGCTACAAGGACCCTGCAGAAGCCGATCGCGTTGCCATCTGGGGCAGCAGCGAAAAGTGCGTCGAGCGCCTCCAAAGTTTTCGCGATGCTGGCGCCAGCCTCTTACTGTTGAACCCGGTATTTGACGAGCTGGAACAGCTTGAGCAGATCGCCGAAGAAGTAATGCCATATCTTTAGAGGTTCCGCCGATACACCGCGAGCCATGCCTCCCGCTCATTCGCGGGATTCAGGCTCCTGGCCAGCTCCCTCGCTCCCTGCGAGAGCTTTCCGGCCAGTGCGTCATTGGATAGCACCTCTGTGATCGCCGCGGTTAGGGCTTCTGGATCTTTTCTCGGAACAACCAGGGCGTTCTCGCCATGCTTCAGCACATCCATCAGGCCTCCAACATTCGTTCCTATGAGCGGAACGCCTGTCATGGCCGCCTCCAGCACTGCGTTTGGAAGCCCTTCATGATCGGAGCATTGTACGTATACATGGATCGCCTGAAGCTGCGCCGGCAAGTCGCTGTGCGCAAATGCTCCAAGCAGCAAAACGTCCTTCTCCATTCCGAATCGCTGAACCGCATCCTCCACTCGATTCCGTTCCTTCTCAATGGGAGGCGGGCCTATGACATGCAGGCGGCGGCGGAGAGACGGACTTACGGCAGCATACGCTTCAATCAGCAGGGGCACCGCTTTCTTTGGCCGGGTTCCGATTGTTCCCACTACGCCCCGATTCGCATCCGTCAGTTGCCAGTGAGGCCATCCAGCATCGCGGATGGAATTGGGAATCACCGAGGAGCGATGATCCACCGGGGCCAGGCCCGAGACCGCTCTAAGCAGATCGGAGCTGACCGAAGTGATCCACGATGACCTTTGCACTGCCACGTTGACAAAGGGAAAGAATTCCGGACTGCACAGTCCCGTTACCGCATCATCTCCGCGGATGCTGGCAACAACCGGGCGTTTTCCTCCGGCAACGAGAATGCAGGGATACGCAAACGGCAGAAAGTAACCATGGAAAAGATCAAACGGGCGTAAGCAGTCCTCATCTTGAATCGCGGAATAGAACGCCAGGATATTGGCCGAGGTTTCTGCCTTCAGGTCCCATGGAATCGTTGTAACCGGCACATCGTGGACTCCGCGCTCCTTCGGAATATGTTTTCCGAGCGGCTCCCCGAAGATGACCGTAAAGACGTGGACGTCGAATCCTGCCTCGACAAAATAGCCGACCACGCGTGCGGCAGATTGTGCAACTCCACCCGGAGCGGGGGGATAACCTAGCGTGGAGAAGCAGATTCTTGGACCGGCCATGGGCTCTCCCGGATCATCCTGCGTAGTCGTTGAAAAACCGCCATCTCTTTGCTATCATACGTGGACTCGGAGAAGTGGCATGAAATGGATATGGTACAGCCTTCGAAGGATGATCCATCTTCTTCGGCGGCGTATCCGCCCCAAAAGCTCAGCTTCAGACCCCGTCGCTCCTCCGGAAAACATCTATCCCCTTTACTGAGCCATGAGCGAACCTACAAGAACAGGCGATCTCGACGAGCGTGCGGGCTGGGATCAGTTAGCCGGCTTTTACTACGAGTTTCGTAGTGAAGGGGGAAAATTCAATCACCAGGACCGGGCGCGGATCGGGGAGTCCGGCTATATGAAGGACCTGATCGCCCGGACTCCGCTCGATGGAAAGCGGGTTCTCGATGCCGGTTGTGGCTTCGGTTACTACGCATTCATCGCCGCTGATCTTGGCGCCTCCGTTACCGCTATCGATTTTGCGCCTGAGATGATTGAGCGCGCGCGGAGCCTGGCTCGCGAACGCCGCGCGCAGATCGATTTCCAGGTCGGCGACGTGACGAATCTGTCGCCGCTGGAGAGTGGGACATTCGACATGGTCGTCAGTGGAATGGACCTTGAAATTCCCGATGTGAGTCTCGCCTTCGCGGAATTTGCGCGCGTCCTGAATCGCGGCGGCCGGCTGGTTTTTAGCGTTCCTCATCCGGTCATCCAGCATGGCTCCTGGCACAAGAACGACGAGGGCAAAAAAGACCACTTCAGAGTCGCCGGCTATTTTGAGCGCGGACCGTTTATTGCCGAGTGGCTTGACGAGAATCGGCAGCCGGTCAGGTTCCGCCGCTATCGCCGCACCATTCAGGATTATGTTCAGGCGCTGGCCAACACTGGATTTGTCGTAACGCGGCTCTTTGAAGGCGAGCCGCCGGCGGGATGCGAGAAAAGCGATCCCGAGTTATACGCGGATCTTCACTTAGCCCCGACTTACCTGATTGTTGAAGCTGAAAAGCGTTGAGCTCTTGAGCTTTCCCCAGCATCGATGATTTTCCTCAGAGCGTTGAAATAGTGCAAGGCAATGAAGCGGCTTCCCTCCGAGCTGGTGTGGATGTGGTCGAAGAAGTATTCCGCGCGTCCCTCCATCTCGGGCTGAAGGTTGATCAACGGGGCATCGCAGGCATCGGCGACCGCTTCGATCACAGCTTCGCAACGGCGGAAAAGATCGATCAGCTCGGAGTGCGTACTGACGTTGACCATGTGATAGGGTATCTTTCGCTTGTCATCGTCGCTGGCTGACGGGCTGATGAACCTCTCTTCGATGGTCAGCACGGGTATGGCGCCAATGCACTTTATGAGGGAGACAAGGCCGGTAAGATTTTGCCGATATTGCTCCAGCCCACGTGAAAAGTCGCTGGAATGGGCTTCAACGCTGTCCGCCAAGCCTTCGTGAATCACCTTGTCTTGATGCAGTTGAAGTTTTCTCCGCCAATAGGCGTCTCGGATGTGCCGGTAGGTCGCGCTGAAACCGCAGGCCGAGTCCAGGAAGTTAACCTTCTCCGTCATAGGGTTCTTGCGCAGGGCCTTCGGAGAGAAACGCAGGAACAGCGTATCCTCGGCGGCGCGGGAGATCCATTTCAAGTCGTTCCAGATCGACCCCGCCACAAGGATGTCAGGACGGAACCGATGGAGATCCAGAAGAACCTTCGCGGAAAAGTATCGTGTGTCGTTTCCAGGCAGGCCGGCGTTAATGACCTGCACGTTATAGCCGGCCTCCTGGAAGAACCGTTGAATAAGATGGGGAAAACCAACGTCCTCCCGATAATCGTATGAGCAGACGTCAAACACGTGAGAACCGCCGAGGAAAACAATCCGGATTTCGTTCGGGCCTTTTTCCAGTGGAAAGTCCTGCCCTCGATAGCCGTACTTGTTAATCCGGTAACGGGGCTTGTCGTATAGGATTCCCTCTTCGTTGCGCTCGTAGATAACCTGGTTGGGCGTCGGAAAGTAGCAAACAAAGCCGGAGGGTTCGTATGCGAGATTCAGCGATTCACGCGCTTTGAATGAGGGATTCGAGGAAAAGAACAAGCGTGTTACCGCCTCAGCCGCCAGGACCAGAAGTCCCAGCGCAACCAGGCACCAGATGAGAAAGGCGATCATCACTGCAACTATTCTCTATCATGACTTCCGCACTCACCCAGGCCCAAATTCGGGAAGTACCGTTCTTTTCATGCGCCCGATCCTTTGAGCGGCAATGGCCTCAGTTGGAAAGCCGCCTCAAAGAGGTCGTCGAAAGAGAGAAGTATAGCCAGGACATCATGGTTGATCGGTTCGAGAGCGAAATTCGAGCCTATACTTCCGCCAGCTATGCAATCGGAGTAGGAAATGGAACGGATGCCCTGATCTTACTGCTCAAGGCTGCGGGGATTGGCCCCGGCGATGAGGTTATCGTTCCATGTTTTACGTTTGTGGCTTCAGCAACCAGCATTGTCCACGCGGGCGCAACACCGGTCTTCGTGGATATTGACCGGGCCACTTATACGCTGGACGTTGAGCAGGTGAGCGCCCGGATCACGGAACGCACGCGCGCCGTCATGCCCGTCCACCTCTTCGCGCAAATGGCGGACATGGCTGCGCTTCGGGAAATCACGCGGAAGACGGATTTGCAGATCATTGAAGACAGTGCCGAAGCCATCGGCATGAGATATGCCGGAACCCACGCCGGGCTGCTCGGCATCGGCGGTGTTCTTTCGTTCTTTCCCACCAAGACCCTGGGCGCTTTGGGTGACGCCGGAATGGTCCTCACAAATAATCCGCGGATTGCGGAGCGCGTAATTGCCCTGCGAGACCCGGTCTTGGACAATGCGGTTTACGGAGGCAGCAGGATGGACGAGATTCAGGCTGCCATCTTGTTGACGCGGCTTGCAGGGCTGGATGCCGATATCGCAAGGCGCGCAGAGCTTGCCTCTCACTACGATGCGAGGCTTGCCGGGCTATATCCCCAGGTCAGAACCCCGGCTATAGTCAGGCGCCGCGACGATATTACGGCTGTCTATTACGTTTATGAGATCGAGTCTGAGCGGAAAAAAGAATTGATTCCATATTTGGCCGCGCATGGAGTCGGCACGGAAGAATACTACCCCCTGCCCTTGCATCTGCAGACATGCTTTGCTCATCTCGGATACCGGCCGGGAGATTTTCCGAATGCTGAAAGTGCCTGCCGCCGGACGCTCGCGCTTCCTCTCTATCCGGATATGACCGAAGAGGACGTCGATTACGTATGCGGCGTGATCGCATCTTTTTATAGGAGCGTGCACGCATGAGTCCTGATACGCGGCTCCTGGAAATTATTCATCGGAGCGGGCGCCTGCAGAAGTTCATCCTGGGCGCCGGAGTCGGGCTGTTTGAAGACCGCCTCAAAGCCCGCCTGGGAGCGAAGGATGCGGTTGCCGTTGCGAGCGGTGCGGGAGCGCTTGCCATTGCATTGACGGCTGCCGGAATCGGACCGGGAGATGAAGTGATCGTTCCAGCGTTTTGCAGTGCTATGGTCGCGGCAACAGTGATCCACGCCGGGGCCAGCCCGGTCTTCGTCGATGTCGATATCCGGACAATGGTCATGGACCCACGCCGGATCGAAGACAGGATGACTTCGCGGACCCGCGCACTGCTTCCGGTACATCTCTTCTCGTGCATGGCGGATATGCCGGCGATCGTAGAAATCGCGCAAAGATATGGCCTCACGGTCATCGAGGACGCATGTTCGCAACTGGGCGCGCAAACCCGCGGCATCTCTGCTGGGTTATGGGGTGATATCGGAGCCTTCTCTTTTTCCCGAGGAACACTGATGGGAGCCTGCGGAGAGGCCGGAATGATTGTTACGCGCCGCCCGGAATTAGGTATGCGGTGCCGGATGCTTCGGAATCATGGGCAGCAGGAAGGTCTCCGCTTCATCCACAAATGTATTGGGGTAAACAGCCGAATGGACGAGATTCAGGCGCTCTATCTGATTCAGAAGCTCGACGAGCTCGATTCGATTCTAGCCGAGCGCATTCGCATCGCTGAGTCTTACCATCGGCTCCTGGCGCCGGTTGAAGATCAGCTCATCTTGCCGCCCTGGCGCAGCGATGGCCGATGCTATCACGAGTTTGTTTTGCAAACGGCTGAGCGGGATGGTTTGCGCTCGCATTTGGCGCAAAGGGGAATCCGCTCGCAAGTCCATTACCCTGTGCCTTTGCCCCATCAGGAGGCTTTTGCCTCCTGCCTCCAGCATGAAGATCCCTTTGAAAATGCTGAAGCGGCAAGCCGTCATCACCTGGCCCTGCCAATGAGCACCGGCATGATGGATGCGGAGATCAAAACGGTCGCCGATGCCATCATCGAATACTTCCATTCCTGATTGAAAGTCGAGAACAATGCACTGCTGGACGGATACAGACCAAAGCCTTTTATTGGAACTGCTGGCCACGGACACCGTGACGCCGATGGAAAGCGATAGTCTAGGCAACCTGGCACATGCGCAAAGCGTTTATGCGGATCATGCAAAGCGCATCGGTTTTGAAGTGGACTATTTCGCTCCGCCTGCCGCAAGTATTTTGGAAGAGCCCGATGTGCCGTCTTCCGTGCGGGAAAAAGCCGGCCTATTCGGCGCGAAATTTTTCGATGCCCAACCAAATCTCGTCCTTCGCATGGGAAACCACCCGGCACATCGAACACTGCTGTTCAACTTCCACATGGACACCGTCGCCGGTTTCGAGCCGGTCCTCCTGCGGGATGGAAAAATCTATGGCCGCGGCGCGGCAGATGCAAAAGGGCTTGGAGTGGCTGTGTTGATGGCGGTGCGCCGCGCCTTGCAGCTTCATCCAGGGCTCGGGGACGGCATCGGCCTCATCATCCAGAGCGTTGGCGGAGAAGAAGGAGGAGCGATGGGTGTCTACGGCACCAGGCTGCTCGCCGCGAAGAGCTGTTATGGGAGGCTTAATGTGGTTTGCGAACCGACGGACTTTGCCTATTTTGACAGAACGACCTCGGCAATGACCGCCAGGATCGCTGTTCAAGGCGAAGGATCGACCGATGATGAGCCCGCGCAGGGGCAGAATGCGACAATTCTTCTTGCCGCAATTACAGACATGCTGACGCGCGAAATCTCCCCGGCTGTTTTCAACATGGGCGCGAAGATGTGCATCGGCGGCCTGCACACCGGCACAATGCACAATCGGGTTTACGGATCAGGATGCCTGCTGCTGAATTTTGCATACCCGTCGCTTGAAATTGCCCGTGAGCTGGAGGCGCTCGTGGAGAATGCCTTTACAAATGCGGTGGAGCGATTTCAGAATGAGTATGCGCGGTATGCGGCGGCGAGAGCCGCGGCTGCCGCGGCCCGCGATATCTGTTCCTTGACATGGGTCAAGAGGCGTCTTCCTGTTCTTGCCAATCGCGACTGCTCCATGGAAAACCTCCTCGCCGGAATCGGCATTCCCAGGCATGACGGGAACTCCAGCACAATGCCTTTCAGTTGCGATGCGATGTGGTTGCAGGGACCGGATCGCTTCACCATCGTTTTTGGTCCCGGCCACCTTGGCCGTAACAAGACCCATGCCGTGGGCGAGTTCATGGATTTGGCTGACCTGGACCTGTATGCGCATCAGTTAAGCCGGCTCATTCTTGCATTCGCAGATCACGTGAGCTAGAGATGAGTTAGAGAAGCTATGGTCAACATACTCGGCATCTCGGCGTTTTATCACGACAGCGCTGCTTGCTTGGTTCGCGACGGGGAAATCCTCGCCGCCGCGCAGGAAGAGCGCTTCACCCGCAAAAAGCACGATGCCGGCTTTCCTCGCCGCTCCATCGAATACTGCCTGAAAAGCGGTGGAATTCAGGTTGAGGATCTTTCCTTTGTGGTCTTCTACGATAAGCCGCTTCTTAAATTTGATCGCCTTCTCCGAACTTATCTTGCATTCGCTCCTCGCGGGCTCAATTCCTTTCTTGCATCGATGCCGCTCTGGCTCGGCGGCAAGCTGTTTCTCAAAAGAACTCTCCGCAAGGAGCTTCTTGCCTTGGACTCCTCGCGCGTCGGCAAGCTGAAGGCGCCGATCCTCTTCACGGAGCACCATGAATCCCACGCCGCTTCCGCTTTCTATCCATCCCCTTTTGAGAGCGCAGCGGTGCTGTGCGTGGATGGAGTTGGAGAATGGGCGACAACCTCGGCGTGGATTGGAGACCGCGAGAATCTCACGCCATTATGGGAGATCGCCTTCCCTCATTCCATCGGTCTTCTTTATTCGGCATTTACTTACTACACCGGATTCAAAGTGAACTCCGGCGAGTACAAAGTCATGGGGCTTGCTCCGTACGGAGAGCCCAGGTACGTCCAGGCAATTTACGACCATCTTCTCGACATCAAGGCCGATGGCAGCTTTCGGCTGAACATGGATTACTTCGATTTCTGCACCGGCGATCGAATGACGAATAAGAAGTTTGATGCGTTGTTCGGCGGGCCGCCGCGCACGCCGGAGAGCACCCTCACGCAGCGTGAGATGGACCTCGCGCGTTCAATCCAGGATGTCACCGAGGAAGTGATGTTGCGTCTTGTTCGCACCTTGCACAAAGAGACTGGAAAGAGCAATCTTTGCCTGGCCGGAGGGGTGGCGCTCAACTGCGTTGCCAACGGCAGGATCGCCCGCGAGGGCCTATTTCATAACATCTGGATTCAGCCGGCTGCCGGCGATGCGGGAGGAGCTGTCGGCGCGGCACTGCGCGCGGCCCACCTGATGACAGGCAGGCCGCGCAGTTGCGCTGCAACAGATTCCATGCGGGGCAGCTTTCTTGGACCGCGCTTCGGCTCTCGCGAAGTGGAGCAGTTCCTGAACGCGATGGATGCGCCATTTCAAAGAATGGCGCTGGACGAGCTTTATCCCGCCATCGCCCGTTTTCTGGCGGAAGGAAAAATTGTCGGCTGGTTCAGCGGGCGCATGGAATTCGGCCCTCGCGCGCTGGGAGGGCGCAGTATTCTTGGCGATCCGCGGAATCCCAAGATGCAGTCGATCATGAACCTGAAGATCAAGTATCGCGAGTCATTTCGCCCGTTTGCTCCGGCGGTGCTGAGTGATCGCGTCCATGATTATTTCGACTTGAGCATGGAGAGCCCATACATGCTGTTGGTCGCGCCGGTTCGGGCGGAGCGCCGGTTGCCATTAACGCCGGAACAGAAAGCTCTGTGGGGAATCGAGCGGGTCAATACGCCGCGCTCGGATATCCCAGCCGTTACGCATATTGACTACTCGGCTAGAATCCAGACCGTGCACAGTGAAACAAATCCAGGCTTTTACAAATTGCTGAAGGCATTCGAGGCGCTGACGGGATGCGGCGTCCTGGTAAATACGTCCTTCAACGTGCGCGGAGAACCGATTGTCTGCACTCCCGAGCAGGCCTATCGCTGCTTCATGCGCACCGAGATCGACGTCCTGGTATTCGAGGACCTCGTTTTAGAAAAGGCTGCGCAAAGCCAGGCCCCGGATAAGACGGATTGGCGTGAAGAATTCACGCTGGATTGAGGAGGAGATTTGAGCCGTAAATTGCTCATCGCAGTTTTCTATCTGTTCGTTACGCCGGTGGCGTTTCTGCTGCGCAGAATACTCCGAGTGGATCTTCTGCAATTAGCCTTTGATCCGCAGGCGAGCACGTATCGGCACTGGCGCCGGCCTCGCGAGAGCTCGCATTTATTCCGGCAATTCTGACGTGGAGACT
>JASHPD010000376.1 GCA_030038315.1 Acidobacteriaceae bacterium | reverse complement strand
GCGGCTGCGCCTTCACGGGCGCGGAAACCGGGAGATGGCCGGTGCATCTGAAATTTGTAAGGATTCGGCTACGAGCGACGAAAACGCCGGATCGGTTAGGATTGAACAATGCGGGAAATTGTGACATTGCAGTGCACTGAGTGCAAGGAGCGGAACTACTCGACGACGAAGAACAAGAAGACGACCACGGGCCGTCTTGAGTTCAAGAAGTTCTGCAACCGCTGCCGCAAGCACCAGGTGCATCGGGAAACGAAGTAAAAGCAAGGGACTGGGGGACCAAAGGGACTAAGGGACTAAACGTAATCTGGCAGAGTAGCCAGTCCCTTAGTCCCCTAGTCCCTTAGTCCCGGCTTTAGCCTTACAGGGGCGTAAGCTCAACGGTTAAACTGTCGGTCTCCAAAACCGAACTTGGGGGTTCGAATCCCTCCGCCCCTGCCAGATTTTGATTGGGTTCCGCGGCTGAACAAGCGCGCCGGAGCCAGGGAAGTAGGAAGTATGGCGTCCAAAACAGCAACTGTGCGCAACGAAGAGCGTTCCACAGCGGTCAAGCGGGAGGAACCTACGGCCGTGGCGAACTTTACCGGCAATCTAACGTCGAACTGGAACCGGCTGACACGGTTCCTGAGCGACGTGCGCTCGGAGATGCGCAAGGTGGTGGCGCCCTCGCGCAAGGAAGTGGAGACGACGACGGTGGTGGTTATCGCCACAGTCTTCCTCTTCGGCATCTTCTTCTGGGTGACGGACCTGGTCTTCAGCCACACAGTGCAGCAGGTTCTGCACAAACTGGGCGGCTCCTAGTAAGAATTCAGTCCGCGAAACGAGAGCATGATGGAAGAAGAACTGAAACAACCCGCCGCGGAAGCTGCCGCCGAGAACGCCTCGGCCGAGACATCTTCGCCTGAGACTGGCGAACAGCCCAGCCTTGCGCCCACCAACGAGCGCTTCAAGTGGTACATCCTGCACGCCTATTCGGGCTTTGAGCGCAAGGTGAGGGAGTCGATCGAGAGCCGCGTGCAGGCCTTCGGCCTCCAGGACCGCGTGGGCAAGGTGATGATTCCGATGGAGCCGGTGACGGAGATCGTCAACGGCAAGAAGCGGACGGTGGAGCGGGTCTTCCTGCCCGGTTACGTGCTCATCGAGATGGATCTCGACAACAACCTCTGGCACGTCCTCAAGGACACGCCGAAGGTGACGGGCTTCCTCGGCACGGGCGACAAGCCGGTGGCGCTGAGCGAGGAAGAAGTCAGCTCGATTCTCTACCGCTCGGAGAGCGTGAAGGATAAGCCGCGGCTCAAGATCAGGTTTGAGAAGAACGAGTCCGTGCGCATTACCGACGGGCCCTTTGCCAACTTCAACGGCGTTGTGGACGAGATCAACGAAGACCGCGAGACCCTCAAGGTCATGGTGACGATCTTCGGGCGCTCCACGCCGGTCGAGCTTGAGTTCGGCAAGGTCGAAAAGATTGTTTAGTTGCAGCTTTTAGCCATTAGCTATTAGCTTCTAGCCGATGTGAGGAACCTAGCGACCGCCGGTTTAGTAGTGAACGCCAAGAGCGCAACTTCAAAATTCATTTGTGGGATGACCAGCTAAGAGCGAAAAGCTAGGAGCTTAAGAGCCGGTTCCGAAGGAAATAACATGGCACCTCCGAAGAAGGTATCAACATACGTCAAGCTGCAGATTGAAGCCGGCGAGGCGACGCCGGCCCCGCCGGTCGGCCCCGCGCTCGGCCAGGCGCAGGTCAACATCATGGAGTTCTGCAAGCAGTTCAACGCGCGCACGCAGAACAAGGAGATGGCGGGCCTCATCATCCCGGTCGTCATCACGGTCTACGCCGACCGCAGCTTCACCTTTATCACCAAGACGCCGCCGGCCTCGATTCTGTTGAAGAAGGCCGCGGGCATCGACAAGGGATCGGGCACGCCCAACAAGGACAAGAAGGGCAAAGTGACCGAGAAGCAGGTGCGCGAGATCGCCACGCAGAAGATGCCGGACCTGAACGCGGCATCGGTCGATGCGGCGGTCAAGACCATCAAGGGCACCGCGCGCTCGATGGGCATTGAAGTTGTCGGATAACTTTCGCGAAAAGTAGTCAACAAAAAGCCCTCCTGATCAGGAGGGCTTTTTGTTTGCTGTTGCGTATTACTCCGCCGTTGTCGGGTCGATTACTGTGCGGACCTGCGCTACTGAATTGGCCGGGAAGCCGCCCTGTTTGGCGTGCTCCAGCACGGATGTTTCATCCGGTGCGATGTAGATGCAGTAAATCTTGTTGTCTGTCACATAGCTCTGTACCCACTGAATCTGCGGTCCCATTCTTTTGAGAACTCCGCAGGATTTTTGCGAGACGGCCTGCAGCATTTCCGGTGTAAGCTGACCTGCTCCCGGGATATCCCTTTCAATGACGAATTTTGGCACAGTGCACCTCTTCCTCTGACACTGAAATGTGCCAGAGGATCGAGGTGCGTTTCACGGGCCGCAGGAAAAATTCTGACCGAGCTGGTGATTACTGCTCTTTCGCTGCTGTGGTGTGCGCCAGATGGTCGTGGTTGAGGATCGCGTTGAAGACCAGGGCGTAGGAGCCGATGGTTTCGCCGCGGTAGATGGGGTTGTTGGCGAAGAGTAGCACGTTGCCTTCGCCGAGGTGCGCGTTGACTACGATGGCGTGCTCAGCGATGGGGGCGGCGTGGTCGAGCAGGCCGCTGATGAGCATGGACTTTGCGTCGGAGAAGCGCAGGATTACGTCGGGGCGGTACTGCGGCGGGATGACGTTGATGTTGTTGCGCGTCTGCTCTTCGTTGAGCTTGTGCGGTTGCCATGGCTGCTGTTTTTCGAGCGGCTCGGCCTGTGCGATGGCGCGGCCTTCGGGTTCGTCGTCGTCGTTGAGAGTGCCGCGGCCTGTGGGGCGCTCGGCGTAGGGGTCCATCAACACCCGGAAGCTGTGGCTGCCGAGGGTGTTCGAGACGTTGAAGGCCATGCCTTCCGAACTCATCACGGGGAGCGTGTCGCCGTAGCCGTAGGCAACTGGGCTTGCGTGGGTGACAAAGACGGAGTTGAGAACGGTGCCGACGACGCGTGCGTCACCCGATGGGGCGATGCTGACGCCGGGTGCGAGGCCGGTGTTGATGGCGAATGCTGCCGTGTCTTCGCAGGTGATGAGCAGGCCGCCTTTTTCGATGAAGCTCTTGAGATGTGCGAGGCCGTCGTAGCCGAGGCCTGGGCGCATGTCGTCGGTGGAGTCGATGAGGCCGAGGTTCGGCGTGATGTCGGATTTCTTCCACGGCAGCGGATTGCCCCACATCGGCATTCCGTTGATGATTTGCTCCGATGAGGCGTGGCCGACCGGCGCGAAGACGATCACGTCATACTTGGCGCGGAGGTCGTCGATCTTCGCGGCGGTCTGCGTGCTGATGTAGTCGTAGGGCACGCCGGCAGCGTCGAAGGCGTAGCGCCACCAGCCTTCAGTCTGCGTGGCGAGCCAGGTGTGCAGGATGGCAATGCGCGGCGGGTTGATGGTGTGCGTGGGAACCTGCGGCGCGGCGCTCAGGCTGGTGGCGTTGAGGGCCAGTGCTTTGAGTGCGGATGCGAGCTGCGATGAGTCTGCATTGCTGATGAGCAGCGAGCCGGCGGGAAATTGTTTGCCTGCGGCCTGGAAGGATTTCTCCGCGACCTGGATTGATGCGCCTTTGAGCTTGTAGACGAGAGCGAGCAGCGTGGTCTGCGCTTCATCGGGCACGACGGTGACGGAGCCAGAGCCTGCGAGCGAGCCGGCGAGTGTAGATGGGTCGTCGATGGATTTCATCGGCGCTTTCAGGATGGTGGGATCGGTGATGCGCGCGACTTTCAGATTGAAGAGCGCGCTGAAGCTCCATCCGGTGTCGTCGTAGGGATGCTTTTGCGGATCGTCCGGCGCCCAGAACTGCTTGTCGAGCAGGGCGTCGGCGATGCGGGAGTACGGCTGGTCCATGCGGATGACGATGCTGCCGGCGGGGAAGGTTGTCGGCTTGGGTTTGTCGCCGCGCTTTTCTGCCGGAATGGGCACAGTGGCGGCAGCGGTGAGCTGCTGGATTTCGATGTGCTGGCGCTTGAGCGCGGTGAGCAGCTCGACGATGCGGTTTGAGTCGGCTGCGTCGCCGCTGATGACGTAAGCTGCTGGGCCGGCGAGCGTGGGCTTTTCGATCGAGCGCTTGCTTTTGAGGTAGTAGTTCTCAAGAAAGTGGCGCGTGTTGTGGGAGAAGTAGGAGATCGTCGTCAAGAGCGCGGTCTCTTCGTAGTTGTTGTTGTCGCGCTGGCTCCAGAGGACTTCCGGCAGCGGCGGGTTCTGGCGATACCAGGTGCGGGAGTAATCCTCCGGCGTGAGGATGCGCTTTTCGGTGTCTGCGCCGCCGTTGCCGAAGGTCTCATAGAGGCGGCTGATGCCGTTGTGCATGGCGGCCAGGAACATCAGGTAGCCGGGGCTCCAGGTATCGAAGTCGCCGTGGGTAAAGACGCCGGGCATTCCGAAGGATTGCATCTGGGCGATGTTGTTCCAGCCCAGCTCCTGCCACTCGTCGGTCAGGATGGGATCGACCCAGGCGTTGTAAGGGCCGTCGCCGATGGTGTTGTCGTACAGGAATGGCACGGACTCGTGCAGGTCGTGGAGCACCTGCGCGTGCCAGTCGAGATAAGTGTCGAGCACGTTGCGCGTCAGGTTGAGCGTCATGCCCATCGCATCGCGGTTGTTGTCATGCGCAACATAGTGGCCCCAGTAGATGAGGTGCGGCCAGAGTTTGTCAGGATTAGCTCTGTGCCAGCGGTAGATGTCCACCATGCGGTCGCGGCCATCGACTTCAACGACCGGCGTGATGAGCACGATCATGTGCGAGCGGATGTACTGGATGTACGGCGCGTCATCGACGGCGAGGCGATAGGCCATCTCCATCAGCGCGGTCGGCGCTCCGGTCTCCGGCGAGTGGATAGTGCCGGTGATGTAGTAGACGGGGTAGCTCTGGTGGATGAGCTCTTTGGCCTTGGCATCGTCGAAATTGATCGTGCGCGGGTCGGCAAGCTGCGCCAGGCGAGCCTTGTTGGCGTCGGCCTGGGCCAGGATGTCGGCGTTGGCGATGGCCACGGCGATCATCTCGCGGCCTTCTTCAGTGTGGCCGATGGTGAAGACCTTCACGCGCGGGCTGGCGGCGGCCAACATGCGGAAGTATTTGTAGACGTCTTCGGCGTAGGGCAGGTAATTGGGCGCACCGGAGACATCGCCGAGCACCTTGGCCGGCGTGGGAACGGTGGATGAGGCGGGAAGGTAATCGACCAGCGGCGAAAGGAACTCCGGCGCGGTGGTGTATTGCTTGATCTTGGCCGTATAGGCCGCATCGATGGGCTGGCTCGGATCGCGCGCGTAGTCGGAGTCGAGCGTGGCATTAGGCGACTGGGCGGCGGCGGTAAGCGATGCGGCACAGAAGAGAAGAAACAGGACTAGCCTGGAAGTGAGCCTTGGCGATTTCATGGGAATCCCTTTGCAGAAGAAATGCGCAATGTTCCGGTCGGATGCGATACCAGCCAAGGTACACGGCGAAGGGCCGGTTTTCCAATGAAAATGAAATAAGATTTAGCGGATATATGGCTTGAAGAAAAATAGCCTTGCCAGTTGGTAACGATTGAAAAATTTCAACCTGGGATTAGAATGTTGGCGATGAAGAGAGCAAGCATATCTGTCCTTCTTGCCCTGGCGAGTTTTCTTCCTGTTGCATCCATTCAAGCGCAAGCGGCGGCTTATGCGCCGGCGATTGTCAGTGATGTGCCATCGTTGCGAGGAAGTTATGCGCAGTCTGGCCCGCTGGGAGGCACGATTACCGTGCGCAACCTATCCCGCCGCCCGGTCATGGCTCTTCGCCTGCAAATCGGTGCTTCTCAAAATTGCGATAGCTGGACGCAGGAGGTTTATTGGGATGGCCGCGAGGAGTTGATCGCACCGGGCGCGAGTCATTCGATTGATTTCGATGCCGGGCGATCATCGCGTGAAATTCATGGACGGTATGTCCAGGTTCCTCCATGCCGGACCGTCGTTCTCGATACGGTGCTCTTCCGGGACGGCAGCTACGAGGGAAAAATGTGGCCGGCGGCTCAGATGACTGCGCGCATGTTGGGAACAGATACGGTGCGGCAACGTATCCGTGATCTGGCCGCGCCAATCCTCGCAGGAGCGCAGCCGGACTCGGTCAAATGTGACCGCATTCTTGCGGCTGCGGCCCAGCTTCCTGTGAGTTCTGACGCACAAATGATTTCCGCGCTTCACGCCCGCTTTCCGGAATTGTCGGATGTGGAGGTGCGCAGGCTCACATATTTTCTCAACCTGGGAATGGCGACTGAGAAAGAGACATTTCTGCAGAATTTCCGCCAGAATGCGCGGTATAGGCAGGAAAATCTTATCCGGATGCCGCTCGCGCAGTGGTGGGCCATTCTTTACGGCAAGTAAGGAATTGCCTGTTTTCTAAGTCCGGATGTTCAAGGGAAAACAAGGAATCAGGCCGCGGGAGGCATGTTGAGGCGGCGCTCGATTTCGGTGAGGCGGAATTCAGCGGCGGCGAGGCGTTGGCGAATCCCACTGTCGGACTTCTCCAAATCCGTAAGATTGGCTTCGATGCTCTTGGCGCAAGGTGTAAAAAGCCTTCAGCATCTCGGTTTGAACGTCGCGCATGGTTTCGGTGAGCTCGTCCCTGAGTCCCGTCTTGAGTTGCTGAAGGGACTTATCGAGTTCGACTTTCGTAACTGGCGCGTTGTGGTCGCTCATGATTCCCCGTTCGAGGCTGTTATCTATTGGCAATCATACTGGCAGAGAACAAAACGGACAAGAAATAGTTGCATTTCCGGTTCCATTTCGGTATGATTCAAAAATGTGTCCGGTGTGAAATCCCGGACAGTCAATAGCACCACGGCATTTGGGTCCTCGCCGGACGGGCAACTCTTCGGAGTGTTCTTGTCCAAGGTAGGGATTCCCTGGAAACGGGGCTGGCAGATGCGGTGGGAGACGAGGGAAGAATGGCAAAGAAAGCCAGCAAGAATATTGCGAAGGCGCGCGCCGCTGTGACGGCCGAAGCCTACGCCCTGCCGGACGCGGTCAGCCTCCTGCAGAAGGTGAAATACGCAAAGTTTGATGAGACGGTGCAGGTTTCGCTGCGCTTGGGCGTGGATACCCGCCACGCGGACCAGATGGTTCGCGGCACGGTGGTTCTGCCGCACGGGCTGGGCAAGACCAAGACCGTTGCCGTGATCGCTACCGGTGACCGCCAGAAGGAAGCGCAGGAAGCGGGCGCGGATTTCGTGGGCGGCGAGGAGATGGTGGAGAAGATCCAGAAGGAAA
>JASHPD010000375.1 GCA_030038315.1 Acidobacteriaceae bacterium | reverse complement strand
GTTGAGGCCTTCAGCCTCAGCCATCTTGGCCAGCTCGACGCAGATGATATTCACATCATTCCAGCCGAGGCGGAACTTGACGGTGAAGGGAATAGAGACGGACCTGCGCACCGCGCGGAAGATTTCGCCAATCTTCGGCAGATCGCGCAGCAGCCCCGAGCCGCCGTTGCAGCCAACGACGCGCTTGGCCGGGCAGCCGAGGTTGAGGTCCACCATGTCGAAGCCGGTGTCCTCGACGATGCGCGCGGCTTCGGAGAGCGTTTCCGGATTCGAGCCGAAGAGCTGCGCGGAGATGGGGTGCTCATCGTCGAAAAATGTCAGGTAGCGCTTGCGCTTCGATTCGCGCATCCGCGAGAGGCCGTCGGCGGAGGTGAACTCCGTCATCAGCAGCCCGCAGCCGGATTGGGTGTTGGTGAGGGTCGATTCGACATCGGCTGGAGTGCTATCCCACCCATTCGGCAAAATGCGCCGAATGGATGGGGCACCCGCACCCGGCGTTACTGCCGATTCGGCGTTTGCGGTGTCGTTCTCCCAGGTCTCCAACTGCGGGAGAGCTGGGGCACCCACTGTTGTGAAGAGGCTCGCGTGGCGAATGAAGCGGCGGAAGATGGTGTCCGTAACACCGGCCATAGGCGCAAGAACTGTAGCCGGGCGCACCGCGACCGGGCCGATCTTCATCTCAGCCGGAACCGGCGCGGAGCCGGTGCGCTCGACGGGTTCTTCCCACGCTTTTTTCACCGTAAAACCTCGTCCTGACACAAATACTCCGGCCTAACTTGGCAGTTCCTCTACCTCAAACACAAACGGCCTGCCGCGGGATTCCGGGTCCCATCCCGCGGCGATTGCCTGCCGGATGTGGGCTTCCACCTTCTTCTCGTGAATCGGCACGCGCATGGTACCGGTGCGGGTGATGCCGTTTTTATTCTGCGTCGGGGCTAACGGGTATTCGAGGTACAGCTCGCGGCGCTTGGGCGTTTCATTCTGAACGTGAATCGCGACTGCATGCCAGTCATCCAGCCCGTTGGTGTGCTGCTCGCGATGCAGACGCCAGACCAGGCGGTGGCCATCGATCTCCGTCTTTGCTCCGAGTTGGCGCTTGGGGTGCGGCATAGCAGTTTCGATTTTCCAGTTCAGAGTTGGTTACGGCTCAACATAAGGAAGCCTCCGCCGAAGCGGAGGCTCTTTTTGCGAATCCTCGCCGCTTGGCGAGTTACTTGGTCTCGCCCGCCTTGGCGTACTTGCGGCGGAAGCGCTCGACGCGGCCGGCCGTATCGACCAGGCGCTGCTTGCCGGTGAAGAACGGGTGGCAGACCGAGCAGATTTCCACGTGAATGTCGCCCTTGTGGGTCGAACGGGTCTCAAAGTTGTTCCCGCAGGCGCAAAGCACGCGCACAGCGGCGTATTCGGGGTGAATCTTTTCCTTGGGCATCGCTAAAAGACAGACCTTTCCTGCAATCCCTTCTATTGTAGGCGGAATTGCGGGGAAAGGCAATGCTGGCCGCGGGTGGAAACTGGCGGCATCCGCATCCAAAAGAGGGCTTCGAGGCTGTTCCATTCGGCGTTTTTTGAGGTGTTTTAAGTGGCGTGGAGCAGGCTGTAGATCAGGATGACGAGCACGATGGTGCTGACGATGGCATAGAGGCGGTCGCGCTCCAGAGCAAAGCCGACGATGGCAAAAGCAACGCGCGCGATGGGCGTGGCGATGAGCAGCAGGAGGCCAAGCTGGATGAGACCTACGCTTTCGAGGTGCATGGCGGAGTGGATAACGCCGGAGAGCGTGCGGGTGTCTTCGCCGCCGGGATGGAAGACGTGATAGCTGACCGGCTGGCCATGCTGCTGCGCAAGGTAGAGGATGCCGCCGGCGAGGACGACGGCGGCGGCCAGCATCACGCCCGCGCGGAGCAGGTTGCCGATGAGGATTTCGAGGCGGCGATCGTCCATGACTAAACCTTCCCCAGGATGCCGTTGGCGATCATCTCGATGGCCAGCGCGAGCACAACCAGGCCGAAGACCATGCGCAGGGTGCTGGCGCGGGCACGCGAGAGAATCCGTGCGCCGAGAAGCGCGCCGCCGAGCACGCCGAGCATGACTGGCATGGCGACGCGCGGATCAACGTATCCGCGGCTGAGATAGACGCCGGCGCTGGCGGCGGCGGTGACGCCGATCATAAAGTTGCTGGTGGTGGTGGAAACCTTGAAAGGGATGCGCATGGCGCGGTCCATGGCGATGACCTTGACGGCTCCCGAGCCGATGCCGAGAAGGCCGGAGAGCGCGCCTGCGCCGAACATGAGGCTGAAGCCGGCGGGGACGTTGCGCACGCCGTAGGATTGCATTTCGCCGTCCACGGGATAGGTGCTGCCGAGGCGCAGCTTGCGGCTGAGCGTGTCGGATTCGACGGTTTCGTGGGCTCCATGCTCGGACTTGAAAGACTGGTAAGCGGCCTGGAGAAGCACAAGGCCGAAGATGATGGCGATGGCGTGCGTGGTGATGTGCACGGCGAGGAACGCACCGGCGAGCGCGCCGAGCGTGGTGGCGATCTCCAGCAACATGCCGATGCGGATGTTGGAAAAGCCCTCGCGCACGTAGGCCGCGGCTGCGCCGGATGAAGTGGCGATGACGGAGACGAGCGATGCGCCGATGGCGTAGCGGATATCGACGCCGAGCAGAAGGGTGAGCGCGGGAACGACGACCACGCCGCCGCCAAGGCCGGTGAGCGCGCCGAGAAAGCCGGCAAGCGCGGAGACGGCAAACAGGATGAGCGTAAAGGCGGATGCGGTCATAGAGTGGTTCCACAGTACTTGTGCCATCTTCGGCGGTAGTGCAAGGTGGCTTTTTCTTCCACCCCACGGACGAAGACCTGTCCGTAGGGACCCCGGCTTGAGGGAAAAGCCACTTAGCTTCTGTGCTTCGGCATACAGCAACTGTGGAACCGCTGTAGGCGCGCGGATTCAGTATATCGACCGATGTCAGCGCCCGGATGGCTTGGTTCCAGACCCGGCTTCAGGTCCGGTTCCGCAGGAGGGAAAGACGTTGTCGATGAGCTCGCGGCGCAGAGCCAGCCGGAGATCGGTTTGGTTGTCGGGCTCGGTGTTGGAGACGGCGTGCGTGGCCGTGCTGTCGGCGTGCGAGCCGGTGTCTGTGGTGTTGACGGCAAGAATGGCGGCGCAGCGGCGCGCGGGATCGAGAAGAAGCTCGGCGGAAAAACCGCCCTGGTCGCCGTCGTGGAAGATGAACGTATGATCGCCTGATTTGAGGATGAAGAAGCCGAGGCCCATGCGGGGTTGGCCGGAGGTATAGGCGGTTGCGGGCTCGCCGGGCATGGCCACCGGAATTTCTCCGCGCCAGGCTTCTTCGAGCGAGCTGCGCTTGAGCACCGTTTCATAACGCGCGTTGCCGGGCTCGCCGATGAGGAAGCGCGCGTACTTTTCCATGTCGCGGATGGGAGCTTTGAGGCCGCTGTTGGAGGTGGTGATGCCGGTGTCGAAGTTGAAGGGCTGCTGCGTGAGCTTGCCGCCGGAGCGCAGGAAGCTCTCCGAGACGTGGTTTTCAAGGAAATAAGGCGAGCGATCGAAGTAGCTCTCGGTCATTCCGAGCGGCATGAGGATGTTTTTTTCGATGTAGACTTCGAAATCGTCGCCGGTGAGCCGCTCGATGACCTGGCCGAGGAAGACGTAGCCGAGATTCGAGTAGCTCCAGCGGCTTCCGGGCTTGAAAGCAACGTTGGTGTAAGGCAGCATGGCGGCGACCTGCGACCACTTCGCCGGCTCAAAGGGTTGCCAGTTGCAGTCGGAGCTGTCGCAATCCCAGGGCCACGTGGGGTTGCGGAAACCCGCGCTGTGCGTGAGCAGATCGCGGATGGTGATGGCGTCGACGGGGCCATAAGCATCGTGAACTTCGCGTAATTCGGGCACGTACTTCACGGCCGGATCGTCGAGCGAGAGCAGGCCGCGGTCGCGCAGTTGCAGAATCGCAATCGCCGTCATGGTCTTTGTGATGGAAGCCCAGTTGTAGGCGGTGTGCGCGTCGATGGGCTGACGGGTCTCCGCGCGCGCAACGCCGTAGAAGAATTCTGTTGCGGGGCTTTGCTCATGCACGAAGGCGAAGCCGCCGCCGATGATGCCGTGGCGCTGAAACTCAGCGTCGAAGCGCGCGTGAAAAACAGCCAGAGGAGATGCGGCCTCGCGCGGCGATTGCGCGGCGAGCAGGGAAGGCGCGAGTGCGGCGAAGAGAACGATGAGCATCCGGCGCGAGAGCATGATGCCTATCTTACCTTTTGCCATTGCTGTCAATTTGATCCTGGAAGCGCACGGCGGGATTGCGACGGAATCTTCTGCTCCGGTAGCATGGAAGCAAAGGGGACGGCGCACGATGAAGCTGAGGATCAAAGGCGATTCGCTGCGGCTGCGCGTCGGGCCCGCGGAAATGCAGCGGCTGATCGAAACCGGCCGCATTGCCGAGACGATCCACTTCGCTCCCGCGCCGGAGGCGAGCCTTACTTATACGCTGGAGACGGCCGAGCAGGCGGAGACGATTGCGGTGCGCTACGCCTCGCGCGAGATTGCCGTTCTGCTGCCGGCGGCGCAGGCGCGTGCGTGGGCAGAAAACGCCGAAGTGGGCCTATACAGCAGTACGCCGATTGCGAATGGCCTGCTTGAAGTCTCCGTCGAAAAGGATTTTGCGTGCCTGGATAAGAGCGACCTGGATAAAAGCGATGCAGAGGATGAGGATACCTATCCGCACCCGCAGGAAGGCGCAGTCTGCTGAGGGATTTCCGCGCGCAGAGCCTATTTCAGATGGAATCGCTAAGCAGCAGTCCCGGTCATGGAGTCCGGCGTTGGCAGGGGATTTGCGGCATTCCGCTTTGCGGCTCCGGTTTCACGCCGGCACGCGCGAGCAGGGCTTCCATTTTCAGATAGACCGCGTTCGTCCATCCGAAGCCGACGACATTTTCGGTGTAGCCGATGGCTGTCTCAAATTCCGAGGAGCCGCTCACCACGTTGTATTTTTCGCGGATGGTGTCGTCGCAAGCGAAATTTGCGCGCACGGTGGCCATGAATTTTTCGGAGATGCGATAGGCGTCCTTGAGATCACCGTATCGGACAAGGCCATCCACGGCGAGCCACGTGACGGGCGCCCAGCCGTAAGGCATGTCCCACTGCTCGCCGGATGCGTTGGCGCTCATGGCGAGACCGCCTGCCTTCTCAAAATCCGCCAGGTGCGCTTCGACGCGCCTGGCCTGCGCCGGACTGGCGGCTCCGGCCCAGAGCGGATAAAAGGCAGTCAGGTAAGCGTATTCCGACCGGCCCGGATGCGGACCCGTGTAATCGTAATCGAAGTACATTCCCTTGCTTTGATCCCACAGATATCTGTCGATGGCGCGCTTGCGAGCGCCGGCCTCTGTTTCCCATCGCTTTGCTTCGGCTTGTTTGCCGAGCTCTTCCGCCATCCATGCCAAATCGCTCTCATACTTGTAGAGCAGGGAATTGAGGCAGACCGGCGCGTAATGATGCGTCGATCCGCTGAATGGGCCGAAACGGAAACTGGTGTCGAAGCCGGATTCGCGCATCGCGCGGTCGCCCTTGTAAAAGTCTTTGCTCAGCCAGTGGGAGCCGATGTGAGCCTGGGCGCAGACCTGGGAGATGCCCGGATCGCAGCTCACGGCGGCGATTCGGGCGCGATCGGCTGGAGCCGGATCGGCGGGGCCGTCTACCAGATACGTTGTGTGGATCTCCGGATGGGCCAGCAGCCATCGGATCACGTCCTGGTAGTAGGTGCTGTCATCCGCCATTTCAGAAACAGGGCCTTCGCCGTAGTCGTAATAGCGGGCAAGGCCGGTATCGCCGGCCAGATGCGGAGCGCTCGTCCAGAGAGCGTGGTCCTGCACGGCATGGTCATAAGCGCGCTCGATCCAGGCCTTGTCGCTCTTGCCTGAATCCGCTTCGGCGTTATAAACGGCACGAATCATGGAGGAGAGAAACGGCGGTTGCGAACGGGTGAAGTAATAGGTCCGGTTGGCGTTCAGAACGCCTCCGTAGTGGTCGATCTCAAAGAAAAAGTTCTCGACGATTCCTTTGGCAAGATCTACGCGGTTGTCCTGAAGCAGTCCGAGAAGAATGAAGTAGCTGTCCCAACCGTACATTTCGTTGAAGCGGCCGCCGGGGACGACATATTTGTTCGGCAGATAAAGGAGTCCTTCGTTCGGCACGGCAACGGAATCTCCAATGCGCTCCACGCGAACCGGCAGGCGCGCAATGCGGATGCTGCACCGGCTGCCCAGCGCCCGCACTTCAGCAGGCTCGGGGAAATTCTGCGGCAGATAGAGGACGGGAGTGGTTTTCAATTTCGGATCGGCAAGGGAACCGCAATCCGCCATCGAACGTGTCAGCGTGTCCCACGAGGCATGGATGTAGGAATCAATGGATGCAGGATGCAAAGCGCTCGAATTCCCTCCCGCGGTCTGCCCATGAAGCCCCAAAGAGGCCAGCAGCAATGGCGCGCACAAGGCCGTCCGGGCAGCGACGGCTGCGAGCTTTCTGCAATTTCTGAAAACAGCGCGCATGTCGATCTCGAAAACAGGGGGAACGAGCCTGAACAGCCGCAATTCTTCCATCGAACTACCTGCTGGATTGTACCCGCGTTCGCGGCAACTTTTCCATTGCGCATGGCTGAACGTCCGGCGGACGTATCGAACGAAAAGGCCAGCAAGAATAAATTTGAGCCGGCACGTTTGACTGCTGCGCGCCGGCTCAAATCGGAAACGGGCAAAGCGGTTCCCCGAGCAACAACTCAGAAGGAGAATTTGAACGCGCCCTGAAGAATGCGCGGAGCCGCTGCGCTGATTACGTCGCCGAATGTGGTATCGCCGATGTTGCCGTCGACGGCCTGCGGCCCGTAAAACTGGGCGTGGTTGAAGATGTTGAAGGCTTCCACGCGAAACAGCAGGCTTTTGGACTCGGTCAAGGGCAGGTTTTTGGAGACTGCCATGTCGTAGTTGTTTTGTCCGGGTCCATAGAAGAATCGCCGCTTTGAAGTGCCGGGACTTCCCAGCGCATTCATGCTGAAATCAGCCGTGTCGAAGTAATTGTTGCCCGTGGAGCGGGGATTCTTGTTGAGTTTTAGCGCGCCGCCGCTGTAATCCGGTTCGTCGATGCTCGAGTTGTTCACGCCGTTTGGATTCGTTCCGATCAGCGAGTTGTCGCCGTTGTTAATCATGGTGACGGGAAAGCCGGTGGAGAAGTGGCTGATCCCCGAGAGCGACCATCCCCGTGTCAGGCGGCTGGGACGGAGGAGCTGATCGAAGGGCAACTGGTAGTCGTAGCTGACCACGAGATCGTGTTTTATGTCGTAGGAAGAGATGGCATAGCTCAGGGCCGGGTTGAAGGGATTGACCTCTTCGCCGATGTTCGACGACTGGTCCATCGACTTGCCATAGGTGTACGAGGCATTGAACTCAAGCCGGCCCTCCGTATGGCGCGCGCTCAGTTCGAGCGCGTTGTAATTGGCGTAGCCGATGTTTGACTGAAGCGCATTGCTGCCGAAGTTGGGTCCAAGCTGCTGGCGCGTGCCGTTCACCACGCCGCCGGAAGCCGGATAGTAAACCGTATCCTCTCCGAAAGCCCCGCACGTCACGGTTCCAAACATCACATCGCTGGGCTGGCTCAGGCTCATGCAGAGCGCCGGATTGCCGGGATTCTCCGCCACCAGCACGCGCTCGCGATGCGTGGCCGAGCCACAAGA
>JASHPD010000374.1 GCA_030038315.1 Acidobacteriaceae bacterium | reverse complement strand
ACCACTTGCTCAACAAGAAAGCCGACGTGGTGCGCATTTATCTCCCGCCGGACGCCAACACGCTGCTCTCCGTCGCCAATCACTGCCTGAAGAGCAGGCACTATATCAACCTGATCGTCGCCGGCAAACAGCCTGCGCCGCAGTGGCTGCACATGACGGAGGCCATCCAGCACTGCACCGTCGGCGCAGGCATCTGGCAATGGGCAAGCGATGAGGGTGAGCCTGACGTAGTTCTGGCCTGCTGCGGCGATATTCCAACCATGGAAACACTTGCCGCAACGACCATCCTTCGCGAGCGCATCCCTGAGATCAAAATTCGCGTGGTCAATGTCGTCGATCTCATGGCGCTGCAGCCGCAATCCGAGCACCCGCACGGCCTTTCCGACGAAGACTTCGACGCGATCTTCACTAAAAACAAACCCGTGATCTTTGCCTTCCACGGCTATCCGTATGTCATTCATCGCCTGACCTACCGCCGTCATGTGCATGACAACATCCACGTGCGCGGCTACAAGGAAGAAGGCACCACAACCACGCCCTTCGACATGTGCGTGCTCAACAACATCGACCGCTTCCAACTGGTGATGGACGCCATTGTGCGCACGCCGAAGTTCGCCGCGCACGCCGACGCCGCGCGCCAGTGGTACTCCGAGCAGATTCAGCGCCACAAGCTCTATGTTGCCGAGCATGGCGACGACCTACCCGAAATCAAGAATTGGCGCTGGGAGGGCGAGCGCTGATTCTCTCGCGCGGGCTGTGCTTCACCGCACAACCCGTTCTCTTTGCAAAGGTTTATTCTTCGGCTTTACCGCGTTTGCGCGGCCATTCCTGCTGATTGCATTGCGCGAGGCTCATGCTCATGCCGTCGTTTCCTGTGCTGGTGTTGAACAGCGGCTCGTCGTCGATCAAGTTCTCCGTCTATGAGACCGGCGGCGAAGAACGCACGCGGCTTTTAGAAGGCGAAGCCGAAGGCATCGGCACCGATCAAGGCAAGTTCCACATCAACGATGCAAACGGCGCTAAGCACATCGAGCAAGCACAACCGCTTCCTACGCTCGCCACGGCCTTCGCGCTCGTCGCCGATGCGCTCAAGAGCGGCAAATTCCCGGTGCCGCAAGCCATCGGCCATCGCATGGTCGCCGGCGGGCCGACAGTCGTTGAAAATCAGCGCATCACGCCCGCGCTCATCGACGAGATGGAGCGTTACACGGCCTTTGCGCCGCTGCACACGCCCATTGCCATCTTTATTATGCGCGAGTCGCTGCGGCTCTTTCCTGGCTTGCCGAACTTCGTCTGCCTCGATACGTGGTTTCATCGAACGTTGCCCGCAACCGCGCGTGAACTGCCCATTCCACAGGAGTACTCCGAGATAGGCGTGCGCCGCTATGGCGCGCATGGCATCTCGTATGAGTCGATCGTCTATCAGTTGCAACCAAATGTGCCGGAAAAACTCGTCGTCGCGCATCTCGGCAACGGCTGCTCCATCTCCGCCATTCGCAACGGCGTCTGCATCGACACTTCGATGGGCCTCACGCCGACCGGCGGGCTCATCAGCGGCACGCGCACCGGCGACATCGACCCCGGCGTGCTGCTTTTTATCCTGCGCAAAATTGCCAAGACTACGCAGAACGCCAGCGAAGCCGCCGATAAACTGGAGACGGCCGTTGCCAAACAGGCCGGACTGCTTGGCGTGAGCGGCGTTTCGAATGACATGCGCGACCTGCGCGCGGCTATCGCGCAGGACAACGTGCGAGCACGCCTTGCCGTCGATCAGTTTGTCTATACCATCCGCAAATGGATCGGCGCTTACGTTGCCGTGCTTGACGGCCTCGACATGCTTGTCTTCACCGGAGGCATCGGCGTTTACAGTTCCGAGACGCGCGCGGAAATCTGTTCCGGCCTTGAAGCGCTGGGCATCGTGCTCGATTCCGAGCGCAACCAGACGTCAAAATACGACCAGGCACGCGGCGCTGCAATCATCTCCGCTGTCAACTCGCCGGCAATCGTACGTGTCATCCCTCCCGCAGAAGACCTGATGATTGTCAACCACGTTCTTCGCCTGCTCGCAAACTGATACCGGCAGTTGGAGACTGTTCTACACTGGATGGTTCCGCTGGAGTCTCCGCTCATGCCTTCCGCAACTATTCCCGTTGACGCGCAGCGCCTTCCATCGCCAGCCTTGCGGCGCTTCGCATGGGCCGTGCTTGCGTATTTCATTGCGGTAATTCTTTGGGGCGGGCTCGTTCGCGCAACAGGCTCAGGCGCGGGCTGCGGCGACCACTGGCCCCTGTGCAATGGCACGGTCCTGCAGCACTCGCCGCGCGTGGACACCATGATCGAGTTCACGCACCGCATCACCAGCGGCATCTCGTTCTTTTCCGCCGTGGGACTGCTCATCTGGACCTTCGCCGGCACGGTACGCGGCCATCTCGCGCGCGCGGCCGCAGTGTGGGCCGTTATTTTCACGCTTGTGGAAGCCATCCTTGGCGCATTGCTCGTCCTGCTGGGCCTGACCGCGGAGAGCCATTCGCCACTGCGCGCACCGTATCTCGCACTGCATCTTACCAACACGCTGCTGCTGCTGGCTTCGCTCACGCTTGCGGCGCACCTGCTGAGCCGCAAGCAAGGCTACACGCGGCAAACCGTAAAGCTCACAGCACCCATCGGCGCAACGCTGGCCATAATTATTGTTCTGATCGTCGGCGTAACCGGCTCGCTGGCTGCACTCGGCGACACGCTCTTCCCTGCAAGCTCGCTCAGCGCCGCGTTCTCACAGGACTTCTCTTCTACAAGCGCGTGGCTGGTGCGCTGGCGCTGGACGCATCCCACGGTTGCCATCCTCGCAGGATTCTTTCTTGTCTGGCTGCTCACGCGCGCCGCGCGCAGAACGCCGCACTGGGACAATCGCACGCTCTCTGCGCTGGTGCTCGTGCTGCTCGCGCTGCAATACGCACTCGGCGTGCTCGATGTCACGCTGCTCGCACCCACGTGGCTACAGATTGTGCACCTGCTCGGCGCGGACCTGCTGTGGTCCGCGCTGGTGGTGCTCACTGCGCGAATCGTTCTTGAGCCTGTGACTGCAGCAGATCGCAAATAGACAAGCGCGGCACTGCGCTCAGCGCAGTGCCTTGAGCGCCGGATAGAGCTTGCGCCAGTGCGCGTAGCCGGCTTTGTAGGCGGCCAGATCGGCAGACACTGGCTCGATGCGCTCGGCAACTTCAATCGCCTGCGCGCAGGCCTCATCGAGATTCGCCCAATGCTTTGCGCCAACGCCGGCCATCAGCGCGCAGCCGAATGCGCCGCCTTCTTCGGCAGTGAGAATCTCCACCGCGTGGCCGTAGACGCCGGCCTGAATCCTCCGCCATAGCGGCCCGCGCGCGCCGCCGCCGCCAAGCCGGATGCCGCTGACCGGAATCCCCAGCTCGGCAAAGAGCGTGAACGTATCCTGCAATGAATAGGCAACACCTTCCAGCACGGCACGCGTGAAATGCGCCGCGGTATGGATCGTCGAAATGCCGGCAAAGGATGCGCGCACCTCGGGATCGAGATGCGGGGTGCGCTCGCCGAGCAGATACGGCGCCCATTCGAGGCCTTCGCTGCCTGCGGGGATTTTTTCCGCGGCCGCAGTCAGCGCGTCGTAGCTCTGCCCGGCAAAAAACGTATTGCGCAGCCAGTTGAAGCTCAGGCCTGCCGACTGCGTGACGCCCATCACGTGCCACAGACCGGGAACGGCATGGCAGAAGGTGTGCAAACGGCCTTTGGGATCTTTCGTCGGATTTGCCGTGGATGCGAAGACCACGCCGGAAGTCCCGATGGTCGCCGAAACCGAACCCGGATGCAGAATCCCCATGCCTACCGCGCCTGCGCCCTGATCGCCCGCGCCTGCTACAACAGGCGTTCCGGCCTTGAGGCCGGTCAATCCCGCAGCTTCTTCGCTGATGCGCGCGCAGACCTCGGGCGACTCGTAAACCTTCGGCAGCCATGCGAGCGGAATGCCGGCGGCTTCGGCCACTTCCGCAGACCAGCGCCGGTGCGTCACATCGAGCAGCAACGTTCCGCTGGCTTCCTGCACGTCGATGGCGAACTCGCCGGTCAGGCGGTAGCGCACGTAATCCTTGGGGCACATCACGTGGCGAATCCTGGCGAAGATCTCCGGCTGGTGCGTCTTGACCCACAGCAGCTTGGTGAGTGTAAAGTTCGGCAGCGCTGGATTGCAGGTGAGCTCGATCAGCTTTTCGTAGCCGATCTTTTCATGCAGCCAGTCGCACTCGGGCTGGGTGCGCGTATCGCACCAGATCAGCGAAGGCCGCAGCACCGCGCCGTTCTCATCGAGCATCACCGCGCCGTGCATCTGGCCCGTGAGGCCAAGCGAGGCAATGGGCTGCTTCGGCTCCGGCGCGGCGGCGAGCGCCTGCACAATGGCTTCCTTGGCGGCGCGCCACCAGTCTTCGGGGTCCTGCTCGGCCCAGCCGGGGTGGTCCACGCGAAATGGGGCGTGCTCGCTGGCCGCGCCGCTTAACACCTTGCCGTTTTCATCCACCACAACGGCGCGCGTGCCGCCCGTTCCCACGTCCATTCCCAGAAACCACATGCCGGCTGTTCTCCCTTACGTAAATCGCTTTTCTGCAGCGGAAGAGAGAATACCAGTTCAGGCCGAATGAGGGGAATGCGTGACTTTTTCAGGGAGTGTCCCAGCTTGAAATCCAGAGCCGCGCACGGCACGCCTGCGCATTGCCCTTGCATCCATTCCACGCTTTTGAGAAAATCGCCCGCATGAGAAAGCTAGACTGGGCCAATGGGCGTAAGTATTTAGCTTCCGGATCGCCGGTCATGCTAGTGGGAACGAGCGTGACTCTTTTCCTTTCGGGGCGACATCTTGTCAGCGACGGGCAAGCGATTGCCATGTTGGCAGCAATCGCCACGATTGGGTTTATTCAGGCTAGACTCGCTTCTAAAAGAAAGTCCGTCAACTAGTGGTCCGTCCCTGAAATTCTTAGCGCAATTTGCAAAAGGCAAAAGCAGATCCTTCCTTCCGCCTGAAAAACGGCTACGGTCAGGATGACACACCCTTTATTGTCTGCTTGCCCAGGTGGCGATAGTCCTAGTCCATCGACATGCTGAGCTGGTGCCGCACATCCGCGCCGCGAATCCAGAAGATCACGTCGGTGGCAATGTTCGAGGCGTGGTCGGCAATGCGCTCGAGCGAGCGCGAGACGAAGAGGCCGTTCATGGCCTGCTGCGTGTGCCCCGGGTCGGACTGGATCACGTCGAGCAGATCGGAGTGGGCGCGGCGGTTCATGCGGTCCACCTCGTCATCCATCTCGCGGACGGAGTCCGCCAGGCGCGCGTCGCCTTCCAGCAGCGACTGGATCGCCGAACGAATCATGCGGCTCGTGCACTCCCCCATCGCGGCGAAATCCACCGGCAGATCAATGGACTCCAGGGCCAGCGAGTCGCGCGTGCGCCGCGCAATGGCCACAGACTGGTCGCCGATGCGCTCCAGATCGCCGTTCATTTTGATCACAGCCAGGATAAAGCGCAGGTCAATCGCCATCGGCTGCTCACGGCTGAGCAACTCATAAGCCATCTCGTCCAGCTCGCGCTGCGCGGTGTTGATGGCCGTCTCATTCTGGCGCACATACTGGCAGAGTCCCTGGTCGCGCTGGAGATAGGCGTCCACGGCGGACTCGACCGCCTGCTGCGCAAGGGCAGCCATGGCGAGAATCTTGTCCTTCAGCTCGGCTAGCTGCTGCTGGAAGTGAATACGTGGCACGAGCGCAAAATCTCCTTCCAACCATTGTGCATGATGCAATGTTACACATTCGCTAAAAGCCCTGTCCCGTACCAGACAGGTCACTTCCGGCATCGGGCTTCGGCTCCGCAGGTTTCAACCCGAACCGCCGGGAGTCGATGCGCCACGCATTCGCCATTTAGCATCGATCTCATATGACAGATTCGGCTCATTCCATGCTGACCATCGATCCGGCGCAGCAAGCCACGCGCGACATTTACAAGCTGATGACAGGCATTATCGTGCCTCGCCCCATCGCGCTGGTCTCCACCATTGACCGCACCGGCGCCGCCAACGTGGCGCCGTTCAGCTTCTTCAGCGGAGTGGGATCGACGCCGCCGACGCTGCTCTTTTGCCCGGTCCTGCGGACGGACTCAGCCACTCTGCCGGCGCGCAAGGACTCCCTGCGCAATGTGGAAGAAACAGGCGAGTTTGTTGTAAACGTGGTGAGCGAAGCGCTGGCCGCCGCCGCGAATGCAACGGCCGCGGAAGTCCCGCCCGAGGTGGATGAGTTCGAGCTTGCCGGCCTGACGCCCATCCCGAGCGAAATCGTCAAGCCGCCTCGCGTGGCCGAGTCCCCGGCTCAGATGGAGTGCAAGCTGCTCCAGGTAATTTACACCGCAAAACGGCCCGGCGGAGGCGTCATCGTTCTTGGCGAAATCGTGCGCTTCCACATCCGCGAAGACCTTTTCGACAACTTCCGCGTAGACCCGGCCGGATTGGCCGCCGTAGGCCGCATGGCCGGCAACACGTGGGTGCGCACCCGCGACCGCATCGATCTGGCGAGGCCTCAATAGCCAGCTCAGCCGCGAGATTCACGGGGATATTTTTCGCCGGCCAAACTATTTGTTGCAACAAATACCCAGGATGAGGCATTCTGAATGCACAAGTTCCCCTGCCCGCCAACAGTGGGTACACACTGGAGGCGGCTTTTATCATCTCCGTGGCGCTTTCTGCGTTCACACTTGAAAGGATTTACCAAATACATGAAGCGTTTTGCATTCCTATTGGGAGCTCTGGGCCTGGCCGCGCCGCTGGCCCTGGCACAGGCTTCGGCTTCTACCTGGGCCGTCGATCCGGCGCACAGCGAGGTGGATTTTTCCATCCGCCACATGGGCCTGAGCAACGTGCACGGACACTTTGGTAGCGTCAAGGGCACGATCGCCTATGACGCGGCCAACGCGGCCCATTCCTCCGTGAACGTCACCATCGACGTTACCTCGGTCGATACGGGCAATTCCGCACGCGACAACGATCTCAAGAGCGACAACTTCTTTGATGTCGCCCGGTTCCCCACGGCCACCTTTACCAGCACCAGCGTGACGAAGAACGGCTCGCGCCTGACGGTGACCGGCAACCTGACGCTGCACGGCGTAACCAGGCCCGTCACGCTGGACGTAAGCGTTCCGGTCACCGCAGTTTCTCCCATGGACCACAAGCTGCACTCCGGCTATGAGGCCGCGGCAACGCTCAACCGCTTCGACTTCCATATCGGCTCGAAATATCCCACTGCGATTCTCGGGGAAGATGTGCCGCTGACGATCGATCTTGAAGCCGTCCAGGAGTAAACCAGCCGGCGCGGAGAAAGCATCTTCTCCGCGCTATTCTTTCGACATGCGGGAGGCCGCAACTTGGCAAGCCTGAAAGAGGAGATCGCGCAACAGAAGCCCTTCGCCAGCGTTGCGGAAGAGGCGTTGCTGAACCTGATGCGCACTGCCGACGCGGCAGGGCGCGAAATGCAGCGGCTTGTCAAGCCGTGGGGCATCACCTCCACGCAATACAACGTGTTGCGCATTCTGCGCGGAGCCCAGCCGCAGGGGCTCACCTGCTCGGCCATCGGCGCGCGCATGATTACCGCCGATCCGGACATTACGCGCCTCCTGGCGCGGCTCAAAGCCATGAAGCTCGTGCGCCAGGAGCGCGATAAAAACGACCGCCGCGTAGTGTGGACGCAGATCGCTCCCGAGGGGCTGAAGCTGCTCGAACAGCTTCAGCCCACGATTGAGCGCTTTCCCGGAGAGTTTTTCGCCCGCCTGAGCGAAAATGAGCAGTCCAACCTGATCCGCCTGCTGGAGCAAACGCGCCTTGCCTGCCCGGCGAGCGAAGCATCCTGCCCGACCTGCGATGGCCGACAGCGCGAATAAACCGCGCTGCCATCTTTTCCGGAATCGGCAACCCGCGTGAGCGTTGGCTTTCGCTCCCGCGTCCCTGAGTTGTAGGATTTGGTGGGGGGATGGGCGCACAGGCCCGTTACACCCCAAGGGCTTGGAGGCCGCTGGGATCGATGAAACGCTGGATGGTTTTGGGCCGCAGGCGCCGGAACGCAGTGCGCGCGAACGGCTTTACGCTGATGGAATTGCTCATCGTGATGGCCATCATCACGGTGCTGATGCTGATTGCGATTCCCTCCTACCTGAACTACGTGCGGCTGGCCAATGAGACCTCGGCAATCAAGTCCGTGCAGACCATCTCCCAGGCGCAGACGCAGTACTCGATGCAGTACCCGGCTAGCGGCTACTCCTGCTCGCTGCAGTCGCTCGGCGGCGACCCGCACTCCGGCCCACCGTCAGCCACCAGCGCTGAGATTCTGCCGCCGGACCTGTCTTCCGGCGTCAAGTCCGGTTATCAGTTCACCATCACCAACTGCATCAAGGACACCGCGAACGGCGGTGACCGCGTGACGGGCTTCACGGTTCTGGCTCAGCCGCTGACCGTGGGCAGAACCGGCAACCGCACCTTCTGCAGCGACGAGTCCGGCCTGATCAAGTTCGATCCCGCAGGCGGCACCAACTGCACGCAGTCGCTGTCGCAATGAAGCAATTTCTGCCGAAAATACGCTTTGCGGCATTGGCGCTGGCTTTGCCGTGCCTCTGCGCCGCCGCGCAGCAACCTGCGCCGTCCGTTCACGAGCTTGCCCAACGCGTGGACCGGCACTATAACCGGCTTCACTCGCTCACAGCGCAGTTCTCTGAAAGCTACGAAGGCCTGGGCATGAAGCGCTCCGAGAGCGGCACGCTTCTGCTCGTCAAGCCAGGCAGGATGCGCTGGAATTACTCGCAGCCCGCAGGCAAGGTTTTTCTCCTCGACGGCAAATACGCATGGTTTTATGCGCGCGGCGACGCGCAGGTGCAGCGCATTCCGGCCAGCAAGCTGGACGATCTGCGCTCGCCGCTGCGTTTTCTGCTCGGCCACACGCAGCTTGAAAAGGAGCTTGTCGATCTCGCGCTAATTCCCGGGCCGAACGGTCTCTTCCAGTTGACCGGATTGCCGAAAGGCCAGGAACAGCGCGTACAGAAGCTCGCGCTCACGGTAACCGCCGACGGCGTAATTACGGCAATCGAGATCGTGGAGACCGACGGCGCCGTAACGCGCTTCACCTTTGCCGATGAAGTGCCGAACGCGGCCGTATCGCAGAGCGCATTCCACTTCACGCCGCCGGCAGGCGTGCCCGTTGTGGATGGGCTGCCGCCGGTATAAGCGCCGCGAAATCAGAGCAGGCGCATTCCAGCGGCTTTGGCCGCGGTCTTGTCGAAAGTCACAGTCGATGTGCAACCGGCAACATGACCGGCGCGCTCGATCAGGCAGTCGGAAAAATCGGACTTGGTGGTTGTGTACGTCAACAGCGCCTGCTCTACAGCAAATTGATTCTCCAGCACAAGCTCCGGCGAATCCAATAACTCTGTGAGCCACTGAACAATTACATGCTTCGGCTTCTTATATCGGCTCCGCAATACCCAGACAAACTCCGCAAGGCAAACAAGCGTGATATATCCGGGAGATTGTACCGAAAAGGACTGCATCAGCCGGTCGGCCTTACGATACTGCATCGAATCATCCGCCATGACAAACCGAATGAGAATGTTCGTATCAAGACCGATCATCTGGGATACAAATCCTCTTCGCCGTCTTCTCGAAGCAGGCCGGCCCAACCCTGGGCGATGGTTTCATTCATCTCTTCGATGGTGACGGGCGGACCATCCCACTTGCCTATACCGGAAAGGTTCATAATCGAGCCCTTCTTCGGCCTGAGAACAAACTCGCCATTCTCGCGCTCGATAAAGTCAACGCGGTCGCCGGACTTGAGCCCGAGCTTCCGGCGCACTTCGATGGGAATCGTGATCTGCCCCTTGGACGTGAGTGCGGCGGTAGTCATAACTGCACCTCTGGCTTGATTGTACTCCTTACCTAAGGTAAGGAAAAACGCCGCCACAGCCCGTCATTTGCCGTAGGTGTAGAAGCCGCGGCCGGATTTGCGCCCCAGCCAGCCTGCATCCACCATGCGCACCAGCAGTGGGCAGGGGCGGAATTTGGGATCGCCGTGGCCCTCGTGCAGCACGCGCAGAATATCCACGCAGACATCGAGGCCGATGAAGTCCGCGAGCGTGAGCGGGCCCATCGGATGCGCCATGCCGAGCTTGAAGACCTGGTCAACGGCCTCCGGCGTGGCTACGCCCTCCATCACGGCATAAGCGGCCTCGTTGATGAGCGGCATCAATACGCGATTCGAGACAAAACCCGGAGC
>JASHPD010000373.1 GCA_030038315.1 Acidobacteriaceae bacterium | reverse complement strand
ACCGGCACGTACATCTTTCCCGGCTTCAACGATGCGCATCTGCACCTCGGCATGGCGGGCCAGACGAAGATACATGTCGATCTAACTGGCGTGCACTCACTCAAGGAAATGCTCTACCTGGTACAGGCAGTTGCGGAGCAGATGCAGCCGGGACACTGGATTACCGGCGGCAACTGGGACCAGACGCTCTGGGGATTACCGGCACTGCCCACGCGGCAGGATCTGGACGGCGTTACGCATGGGCATCCGGCCTATCTCGAACGCATCGACGGCCACATCGCCGTGGTAAATACGGCCGCGCTGAGGCTGGCGGGGATTACGGGCAAGACAGTTCCGCCGCAGGGCGGCGCAATCGATCTCGACAAAAACGGCCAGCCCACAGGGATTCTGCGCGAAACGGCCAAGGAGCTGGTGACGAAGCTCATTCCTCCGCCCACGCACCACGAGCGCTTCGTCGGCGATGCGCTCGCCATTTCCGATGCCATCTCGCACGGCATCACAAGCGTGCAGGATTTCTCCGACTGGGACGATTTTCTTGTTTATGAGGAGATGGAGAAAAAAGGCGGCCTGCATCTGCGCATCACGGAGTGGATTCCCTTCATCGACCCGCTCAATGTGATCGAAGAGAAGCGCGCGCACCATGACCTGAACGACCCGATGCTCCACACAGGCATGTTGAAGGGCTTCATGGATGGGTCGCTCGGCTCGCGCACAGCAGCGATGAACGCTCCGTATAGCGACGACCCGAAGAATAGCGGCCTGCCGCAGTTCACGCAGGCGGAACTGAACCGAATGACCGTCGAGCGCGCCCGCCTCGGCTTCCAGATCGGCTTTCACGCGATTGGCGACCGCGCGGCGGAGATGGCGCTCGAAGCCTTTTCGCAGCCGGGGGTTTCCACGAAGGCTCGGAACAGGATTGAGCACTCGCAGGTCGTGGACCCGGCAGATATTCCGCGCTACAAAAAACTCGGCATAATCGCTTCCATGCAGCCGACGCACGTGATCTCCGACATGGGCTGGGCGGAAAGCAGGCTGGGGCCCAAGCGGGCGGCTTATTCCTATGCGTGGAAGGCGTTCCTGGATGCGGGCGTTCCGCTGGCCTTTGGAACCGATTATCCCGTGGTGCCGGTGTCGCCGTTTCTCGGGCTTTACGCCGCCGTAACGCGTCAGAACGAAGCGGGCACGAAGACCTATTACCCGGAGAACAAAATCACGCGCGGGCAGGCGCTTTACGCTTACACGCAAGGCTCGGCATACGCGGAGTTTGCGGAGAAGCGCAAAGGCAAGCTCGCGCCGGGCTATTATGCGGACTTCATTCTTGTCGATCGCGATTTGTATACATGCCCTCCGCGGAGGCTTTTGAATACGACGGTGCTGGAGACGGTTCTCGGTGGCAAGCAGACATATTCGGCTGCATCGCAATAGAGGCTTATTTGCGATTCCTGTTTCCGGTTCCGCTCAGGACGACAACTGCGATGTGCTGTAACCCAATGACGGCTCGGGGTGGGCTTCGCTTTTAGCTTCAAAACGCACTGTCGGTAGAGCGTTCGGATACTCGCGGCGGATGAAGTCGATCATCTTTTCGCGCACATCGCAGCGGAGATCGAAGCTCTGCGAGGAATCGACAGAGCTCATCAGGCAGCGCAGCTCCATGGTGCGCTCGGAGAGATTGGTAACCTGCAGGCCGCAGACCCGGCCATCCCAGAGCGGGGATTCGCGGACAATGCGCGTCAATTCCTGACGCAATGGCTCAACCGGGATCGAGTAATCGACGTAAAGAAAGGATGTGCCGAGGATGTCGGCACGGCGGCGGGTCCAGTTTTCAAAAGGGTTCTCGATGAAGTAGGCAAGCGGAACGACAAGCCGGCGCTCATCCCAAACCTTGACGACGACGTAAGTGCTGGTGATCTCTTCTATGCGGCCCCAGTAGCTCTGGAGAACCACCACATCGTCGATGCGGATGGGCTCGCTGAGCGCGATCTGCAAACCGGCGAGCAGGTTGGAGACGGTGGACTTGGCCGCGGCAGCCAGCAGCAGCGAAGCCAGTCCGGCGGAAGCGAGTAACCCGGTTCCCCACTTCCACAGGTTGGGATCGTGAAAGCTCCACAGAAGCGCGACCGCATCGAGAACAACAATGCCGCCAATAATCATGCGGCGAATGAACTGCATCTGGGTGTGCACGCGGCGGGCGCGAAGGTTGTCCTTGGCCGTAACGTCGAAGCGGCGCAGCGTGATGGCCTCAAAAAGATAAACGCCGGAGATGGCGAGCCAGCCCAGAGCCAGCACGAGAAGCACTTCGAGAATCTGCGACGCGCGGCTCTCCCACGGGCCGGGAATGCGCGGGACAAAGGGCAGCGCAATGAGCAGGCAGATGAGCAGGGAGACTGCGCGCGCCGGCCAGGTCATGTAGCGTTCGATCTGGTTGGAGCGCCTGCGGGTTTCTGGCTTGCCGCCGTGGATGTAGCGAAAGACGATGTAATGGACAATGCTGCTGAAGACCACAGCCGCGCACAAGAGAAAGATAAGAAAGAGCCAGTCATGCAAAGAGAAGGTCAAATGCCGCATACAGGCACCTCAGTCCATTTGAGCTATTAAGACGCGCGCGGCGGCAAATCCGCTGCTTTACAATCAACTTCAAATGCGATTGGGTGAAGTGGCAACGCGGCTGGGCGCGGAACTGCGCGGCAATCCCACGATAGAAGTAACCGGCGTGCGTGGAATCGAGGAAGCAAGCACCTCGGAGATCACCTTCGTGGCCAATCCGCGCTACGCGGCGCTGGCAAAAACGACGAAAGCCGCGGCCGTGCTCGTCGAGCCGGATTTTCCTGAGATTCCAGCCGCAACACTGCGGATTAAAAACCCTTACTATGCTTTTGCGCAGACGCTGCGGCTGTTTTACCAGCCGCCGGCTTATGCGCCGGGCGTGCATCCCACGGCAGTTGTCGACCCGACGGCGGAGATCGGTGAAGGCGCGCATATCGGCGCTTACGTGGTGATCGGGCCGGGGGTGAGGATTGGGCCGCACGCTACGCTTCTGCCGCATGTTGTGCTCTATCCCGGCGTGCAGATCGGTAGCCATTTCTTCGCCCACGCCCACTCCGTCGTCCGCGAGGGCTGCATCCTCGGCGATCATGTAACGCTGGAGAACGGCGCAATCATCGGCGCGGACGGCTTCGGTTTTGCAAAGAACGATGCCGGCCAGTGGACAAAAATCCCGCAATCCGGCCCGGTGAAAATCGGCGACCGGGTGGACGTGCAGGCCAACGCCTGCATCGACCGCGCTACCGTAGGCGCAACCGAGATCGGCTCCGGCACAAAGGTGGACAATCTCGTCCAGGTCGGGCATGGCTCGCGCGTGGGCGAGGACACGCTGCTCTGCGCGCAGGCCGGTCTGGCCGGCTCATCGGTCGTCGGCTCCAATGCCATTCTGGCTGGACAGGCGGGTGTAGCCGGCCACTGCGAGCTGGGCGATGGGGTGATTCTGACGGCGCAGTCCGGGGTTTCGCATGACGTTCCGGCGGGTAAGATGGTCTCCGGCTCACCGGCCTTCGACAACCGGCTCTGGCTGCGCGCGGTCACGGCCTTCCAGCGTCTGCCGGAGATGCTGAAGCGGCTCGACAGGCTGGAAAAAAGCCGTCTGGAGAAACAAATCGGCAAAGGTGAGAAGGAATGAAATTTTTCAGAAAAACTTTGTTTGCAGCCATTTCCGGTATTTTCTTCATCCTCTGCACAGGCTGCCGGTCGCATCAGATCATGGTGACCGTGGAAAACCGCACCGGCGAGCCAATTCGTCTTCTTGAGGTCGATTACCCCAGCGCCAGCTTCGGCGAAGACGCTATGGAACCTGGCCAGGTCGTCCATTACAGCATTCAGGTGCGCGACTCAGGCCGGGTAAAGGTGCAGTACATGACTCTGGACCACCACCAGCCGCAGATGACCGGCCCCACGCTGCATGAAAAGCAGGAAGGCGCGCTGGATATCGCGCTGTTGCCGGACGGCAAGGCGGAGTTTGATGGGCAGGGACTAAGGAATTAGGGATTGGATCTTGGGGAACTGCACCATACGAAGGTGCGATCCTGAGCGAAGCTAAATATCTCCCCTCGCTTTTTCCAATCCCTGATCCCTGTTCCCTGCTTTACCGCACCATGCTCTGGAACAACTGCGACTTGAGCAGCGTGGCAAAGTCGTCGTCCGAGGCGCCAAAGTGGATTTTAAGCTGGCCGCCGCTGGAGGTAATGCCGGTGTCGGCAAGAGCGGTCTTTTCGGTAGCGTCGCCGGTGGTCTTCTTGTAAACCACGGCGGCGTTGAGAAGCGTGGAGATCGTCGCGGCGGTAAAGTTGTCGCCGGTCACCAGCGTCAGGTCGAACGTGATGCCGTGGGTGAAGTCCATGCCGTACCAGGAAACCTGCAACCGCTTCTTAACCGAGTCGTAATCGGTCACCGAGCCGGCCTCACCCAGAATCTGCTTCATCATGTTCTGCGTGCCCGTGGAGTCCAGAATGCTCCACAAGGCCGAGGAATCGACCGACTGCATCGCACCCATGAGCGTGGAATTGCTGAGCAGGCTCTGGGCATAGCCGTCGCGGGCGTCCAGCGAGGCGCGGATGGCGTCCATCCCGCCGAAGATCATCGTCGAGTCATCCACGAAGCAGAGCATCATGCCGGTCTTGCCCATGGGATAAATCTTGTTGGCGCGGACGAGCGCCGGTTTGACATGGTTCTTCTTGAAGCGGGCCAGGATATCGTCCGTGGGAAAATTCCCTTGCGCAATGCCGAGGGTGGTAACGTCGTCCGTGCCGCCGCTGGCCGGGTGGAAGAGCGCAAAAGCGAGCTGGTCCACGTCGTGGTTGTCGTTCAGCCCAGACTTGCGCAGTGCGTCGTCAAACTCCTTCAGGTTGGGCGGCATCACGCGGTCGCGGAGCTGCATGGCTGTGTCGGAGTTCTGCATCTCGCGATAGTCGATCACAATAAGCTGGCGCACGTCGCGCGGAACGGCGGCGCGGGCGTCGGTGGAGAGCTGCGCGGCATGGGCAGAGAGGCCAAACGCGAGCAGAATGGCTGGGAGGAGCTGGAATTTGTGGCTCAACTTCGTTAATCCTTTGCTGCTTTTATTGTACCGTCAATGAAACTAGACGCATGAGGCCAGAAAAATGCTCAAGCCGGCGACTT
>JASHPD010000372.1 GCA_030038315.1 Acidobacteriaceae bacterium | reverse complement strand
ACGTCCGTCGCGAGCGTCGGCGACCTCGAGCGTGCCCTCCGCAACACCGGCCTCTACGGCAACGCGCACTACTCCATCACCCGCGCCGGCATCCCGCTCGATACGCCGGTCACCGTCATCCCGGAGCCGCCCGACCGCAGCCTCATCCAGGCCGAGCGCGTCATCGGCCTCATCTATCTCGCCATCGGCCTCTACGTCCTCTTCCGGCGCTGGACCGCGCCGCGGGCGATGCACTTCTATCTCTTCTGCCTGGCATCTTTCGCGCTCTACGCGCTCAAGTACACCGGCAAGTTCGACGGCCTTGACTGGACCGTCTTCTGGGGCAACCACGTCGCGGAAGCCCTGCAGCCTGCGCTCTTTCTGCACTTCGCTTTGAGCTTTCCCGAGGAGCGCCTGCGCAAGCGCGGCCGGCGATGGATTCTGCCGCTCATCTACGCGCCCGGCGCATCCGTGTTCGGCCTCTGGGTCTGGGCCATCACGCGCTGGCAGGCCACCGGGCTGCTCGAACATCACCTCGAGCAGATCAGCACCGCTTACGACGCATTTTTCTACGTGCTGGCCGCGGCATTTTTCCTGGTCAGCTATCGCTGGGCCAATACGCCGCTGCTGCGCCAGCAGTTGAAGTGGCTTACGCGCGGCACACTGCTGGCGGTTCTGCCTTTCACGCTCTTCTACGCGGCTCCCTTTCTGCTCGACTGGAACGTGCCGTCGCTCATCACGCGGCTCGCGGGCCTCTCGCTCATCTTCCTGCCGCTCACCTTCTGCTGGGCCATCATCCGTTACCGCCTGATGGACACCGACCTGATCTTCAAGCGCGGCGTAGCCTACACGCTCGCCACCGGCCTCATCCTCGCCGGCTACTTCGGTGTCATCGGCCTCGTTGCCGTCGTGGCGCACAGTCAGTTCAGCCAGTTGCCGGCCTCGGTCCATGAGTGGGGCGAGGCGTTCGCCATCGTTCTTGTTGCCGCCTTCTTTGAGCCGCTCAAGCGCCGCATCCAGAGCTGGGTCGATCGCATCTTCGACCGCCATCGCTACGACTACCGCAAGGCGCTCATCGAGTTCGGCCGCAGCCTGAGCTCGGAAACCGACCTCAATGCCCTGCTCAGCTCCATCGTCGAGCGGCTGCCGGACACGCTGCTCGTAGCCCGCGTCGCCGTCTTTCTGCGCAGCGGGAAAGGGCATCTGCGCCTCGCCGCGGCACACGGCCTTCCCGCGGAAGTCAAAACCGCGCAGGAGCAGGGACACAACCCGCTCGCGCTCGGTTTTCTTGATTTCGACCAGAACCCCCACACCCACATCTTCCTTGAAAACGCGCAGCAGGCCATTCACCTGCCGGAAGACGAGTGCAGAACCGCCGCGCTGCTCGACCTGAACTATTACCTTCCCTGCCGCGTGCAGGACGGGTCCAGTTTGGAAGCGGCAGCCGCAGGCACGCACACCATCGCCGTCATTGGCCTGGGCCGCACCCTCGGCGGCGATTTTCTTTCGAGCGAAGACGTCGAGCTGCTCGAATCCCTCGCCAGCTACATCGGCATCGCGCTCCAGAACGCCAGCCTCTACACGCGCCTTGAAGCCAAGATCGGCGAGTTCGAGCGCCTCAAGGAATTCAACGAGAACATCGTCGAGTCTATCAACGTCGGCATTCTCGCCATCGATCTCGAAGACCGCATCGAAAGCTGGAACGCGCAGATGGAGGCCATGTACGCGCTGAGCCGCGCCGAAGCGCTCGGCCGCAGCCTGCGCGAGATCTTCCCCGCCGAGTTCATCGATGCGCTCGACCACTTCCGCAATGAAAGCGGCGTGCACCACCTCTACAAGTTCCGCCTCACCACCAATGCCAACGAGCAGCGCACCGTCAACATCGCCGTCGCGCCGCTGCTCTCGCGCGAGTTCGTCTCCGTCGGCCGCATCATTCTCGTCGATGACATCACCGAGCGCGTCTCGCTCGAAGCGCAGCTCGCGCAGGCCGACAAGCTCAGCTCCATCGGCCTTCTGGCCGCCGGCGTTGCGCATGAGATCAACACGCCGCTCGCCGTCATCTCCAGCTACGCGCAGATGCTCACCAAGCAGCTCAAAGGCGACGAGCGCCTGAGCCCAATCCTGAGTCCGGTCCTCGAGAAGATCACCAGTCAGAGCTTCCGCGCCGCGGAGATCGCCAACGGCCTGCTCAACTTCTCGCGCACCTCCACCACGGAGATGCGCGCCACCGACCTCAACGCTGTCATCCGCGATACACTCTCGCTGCTCGAACACCAGTTCAAGAAAGCGCAGATTGACGTGGACCTCGAGCTGGCCGAATCCCTGCCGGAAATCCACGGCAACCCCGGCAAACTCCAGCAGGTCTTCCTGAATCTCCTGCTCAACGCCAAGGACGCCATGCCCACCGGCGGCCGCCTGCGCCTGGCCACGCTCGTCAACGGCCACGTGGAAGCCATCGTCAGCGACTCCGGCTCCGGCATCGCGCCCGAGCACCTCAAGCGCATCTACGATCCCTTCTTCACCACCAAGACCATCCCCAGGCCCGACGGCAAGCGCGGCACCGGCCTCGGCCTTGCGGTTTCCTACGGCATCATCCAGGAGCACGCCGGCAAAATCCATGTCGAAAGCGCCGTCGGCTCCGGCACCACCTTTCATCTTGAGTTTCCATTCTTAAGGAAGTCCGTACATGCCTGAAGTCGAGCTACCCATCCACGCATCCACCACGGCGCCGGCCGGCGCCGCCTCGGCGCGCATTCTGGTCATCGACGATGAAGCGGGCATCCGCGACTCGCTCGAAGTGCTGCTCTCGCTCGAAGGCTACTCGGTGAAGATGGCCGCGGACGGCGATCAGGGACTGCGGATGCTGGAGCTTGAAAACTTCGACCTGATCCTGCTCGACCTCGCCCTGCCCGGACGCACCGGCCTTGAGCTTCTGCCCCTCATCAAGGAGCGCCAGCCGGAGACGCCGGTCATCATGATCACCGCCTACGGCACGGTGGACAATGTCGTTGATGCCGTTCGCGCCGGCGCGGAAAACTTCGTCCAGAAGCCGTGGGACAACGAAAAGCTCCTCGCCGACATCCGCTCGGCCGTTGCGCGGCACAAGGCCGAAGAAGAGAACCTTCAGCTCAAGCGCACGCTCAAGCAGCGCTACAACTTTACCAACATCGTGGGCAAGAGCGAAGCCATGCTGCGCATCTTCGATCTTGTCGCGCAGGTCGCGCCCAGCCGCTCCACGGTTTTAATCCAGGGCGAAAGCGGCACCGGCAAGGAGCTCATCGCCAAGGCCATTCACGCCAACTCGCCGCGCCGCGACAAGCCATTCGTGCCCATCAACACCGGCGCCATGCCGTCTGAGTTGCTGGAATCCACGCTCTTCGGCCACGTCAAAGGCGCGTTCACCTCCGCCGTAGCCTCGAAAAAGGGCCTCTTTGAAGTGGCCAACGGCGGCACGCTCTTCCTGGACGAAATCGCCACCATGGGCTTTGACACGCAGGCCAAAATCCTGCGCGTGCTGCAGGACAAGCGCTTCATGCAGCTCGGCGGCATCCAGGAAATTCAAGTGGACGTGCGCATCCTCGCCGCAACCAACGTCGATCTGCGCCAGGCCGTGCGCGAAGGCAAATTTCGCGAAGACCTCTTTTACCGCCTCAACGTCATCACCGTCGATCTGCCGCCGCTGCGCGCCCGCCGCGAGGACATTCCGCCGCTGGCGCAGCATTTTCTCGACCTCTACTCGAATGAAAACGGTCTCGACCCGCGCAGGCTCTCCGCGGATGCCCTGCGCGCACTGGTCGATTACGAATGGCCCGGCAATGTCCGCGAGCTTGAGAACGCCATCGAGCGCGGCGTCGTGCTTTCCTCCGGTCCGGTCATCGGCTCGGAGCTTCTGCCCGGCCACATCACCGGCCGCAGCTTTCAGGACGCGCTGCTCGAGCACAATCCCAACGCATCCCTCTTCGACATCATCGAAGACATCGAGCGCCGCATCATCGTCGAAAAGCTCGAGCGCTGCAACTGGAACCAGACCGACGCCGCCGAGCAGTTTCGCATCCCGCTCTCCACGCTCAATCAGAAGATCAAGCGCCTCAACATCGAAATCCGCAAACGCGTCCGCGAATAATCCCGCTTCGGACATATCAACGCAATGTCATCCTGAGCGACCGGAGCGCAGCGCAGGGAGTCGAAGGATTCGCAGTTGCTTTTGCAGTTGCTTTTCCGCCGATCTGCTAACTCGCTACACGCGTAGCGTGCTGACTTGCTATCTCTACTCTTCTTCTTGCTCTCTGCCTCGACGCGGCCTTTAACCACCCTTTGAGAAACGCGCGCAGCTCCGTCGGCGGCTGAAGCCACACATTCGCCTTCGTCGCGCGCGCTTCCGCGCGCACCAGCGCGCTCAGATGCGGACCCTCCAGCCGGCTCACCGCATCAAAAGCGGCCTCGTCCGTAACGTCGTCGCCGAGATAGGCAACCGGCGTTCCCGGCGCAAGCTCGCCGGCAAGCACGCGAACGGCATCGCCCTTGTTCGGCCCCGTGCGCAGCTCCAGCCCGCTTTCAAATTCCAGCAGCGTAAAGCCGTCGCGCTCGGCATACGGCGCAAAAATCTCCCGCGTGCGCCGCTCGATAAACCGCGCCGTGCGCGCGGAGCTCCCGCGCCAGTGCATCACCGCGGCATTCGGCTTGTCCTCGAACTCGCCACCCAGGTTGTTGTGCCGCAAAAACTCGCGTAGTTGATCGAGCGTGCGCTGCGTCTCCGCACCGGCCAGCCGAAGCTCATACTTTCCATCCGCGTGAAGCCGCTCCGCGCCATGCAATCCCCACACCTCCACCGGCTGAGGCACAACCGGCGGAAAACCGCGCAGCAGCGGGCCGATCTCGCGCGCAGGCCGCCCTGTAATCACCACCACGCGCGTCCGCGTCTGCTGCTGGATACGCGCAATCATCTCGCGCACGCCTTTGAAAGGATGCGCCTTCGAGCGGTCCACGCGAAACGGCGCAAGCGTGCCGTCGTAATCCAGCAACAAAAGCGGCGTAATCTCACGCGTAAAGCCCGCGAAAAATTGATCCAGCCTCGATACAGTCTCGTTTGTCATCATCTCGAATTCCCATAATGTATTTATGCGCTCTTGCGATGCGGCTCTTCTGACCTATGCGCCAGCGCGAGCTCGCCCGCGGGTTGGTCTTTCGTTTCCGGCATCTCGATGTGCAGCTCGCGCAGGTCGCCAAGAACGCTCGACGCCCAGCGATAGACATTGTGCTCCATCACCTGCCGTCTCATGCGCACCATGCGCTGGTGGCGCTCGTCGAACTCCATCTCAAGCCCGCGGTGCATCGTCTCCGCCACGCCGTCAATGTCGTAAGGATTCACGATCAGCGCATCGCGCAGCTCAACCGCCGCTCCGGTAAACTTGCTCAGCACAAGCACGCCGTCTTCATCCGCGCGCGCGGCAAGATACTCCTTGGCCACAAGATTCATGCCGTCGTGCAGCGAAGTCACCAGGCAAAGATCCGCCACGCGATACCACGCCGCAACCTCCTCGTGGCTCGCCTGCCGCTCGATCAGAATCACCGCCTTCCACTCCTGCGTGGCAAAGCGCGCATTGATCCCGGCAACCTTGTTCTCCACCTGGTGGCGCAGCTCGATGTAGCTGGGAATGCGCGTGCGGCTCGGCGCGGCAATCTGCACCAGCGTAACGTGCTCGCGGTGCCACGGATGCTCTTCAAGAAGACGCTCAAAGGCCATCAGCCGCTCGACAATGCCCTTGGTGTAATCCATGCGATCGACGCCGAGAATAATCCGCTC
>JASHPD010000371.1 GCA_030038315.1 Acidobacteriaceae bacterium | reverse complement strand
CCTGAATGCGGAGACGCAGGCGCAAGCCTTTGCCCTCTTCCCGGGCCTGATGCAGGCTGGTTTGATAGCACGCGAGAATCTGGCCGGCAAACAGCGCCTCGAAATAAGGAGTACCCGAACTCACGGGTAAGCTGCAGGCTCGATCTTTTCCCGATGTCCGGGATCTCCGGGAACTCCATATTTCGCGCAGCGCTGGTGCTTCGGGCGTTGGCTACGGCGCTCAACCTGGTTTGCCAGTCCGCGGACGATATGGGTAGTACCATCGTTCCGCTCGCCTCGCCCGCGGGGGATGTGATGAGGCTGACAGGATATCTTTGCCCGTCACCCTTCTCCACGCGTATTACAAAATCGAGATATTCCTGGACACGCACGCCCGTCTGCACCGGTTCTCGAAAGAATTCATTCTTGGAGTCAGTTCTTAATCTACCGTGTTGTTGTGTAGAAATGAACTCCAAATTTGGCCAAAAAACAAATCAAGGAATCAAAGTGCCCAGTCGGCGAGTGATCCGTGGTTCCTGTCCTAATCATCCCTGACAGCCCGGTAATTACTACTTGATCGACAGCATGGATGGCCGAGGCAGGATTACTCCCTTAAGTCGGCTAATGTTTAGAAAGCGAAGTTTGATCCAGATTCTTGAATAGTGGTCACAGATGGACGAGAAGAGCCGGTCTCCGGCGGGATGCGTTAAGCTCCCAAGGTATTGACCCACTCGACGCGCACAAGATAAGGAGACCGGCGGTGAAAAAGCCTGGCACAACGAGGATACGTCGGATAGCTTTGTGCGGCACGAAACTGCGTACACACCAGGAAAAGGCAGAACTAATGCGGAAGCTGAATGGGAAGATCGATCGCCGCACATTTCTGCAGGGCGTAGCCTCTGTGGGTGCAATGGAATTTGCGCGGCTGACTCCGATGGCGCGCGCGCTTGCGGGAAGGCCGGAGAACAACGGCGGCTACCGGCCTGGGCGGATCGACAACGAGTACAGTTTGTTTCTTCCGGGAGAACGGGAAGCACTGGCAAGCCCACCACTGGTGGCCGATTTTTTGCGGAACGGCGTGGTGCTGGCTGGTGCGGGACGCGAGATCCATGTGGGCGAATCGGAGAATGGGTGGAAGCTGCTTGCCGTTGCCGGTTTCAACGGCGCGGCGACGGCGATCTTCGAGAAACATGTCACGCATCGCGGAGCGATCGCGTACGTGACGAAGGCCAGCGGAGTGATCGCGTGTATTCCGAAGGCCGTGGGACGGCTGGCAAGCATCCGTCCGCGGCAGATCGCGGCGCCGGAGAACGTTCAGCTAAAGCGGATGCCGCGCTATGTGCCGGGGCCGGATGTTTCGGGAAATTACATTCTGCATTCCGATGAGGACCCTTGCTATCAGAATGTCGCTGCGCTGGGTCCGGAGTTCATCGGATGGGCGCTGGCAGGCAATGAGGAAGCGGGTCCGCTGAAGTCGGTGTTCCTGGATGCGAGCGGCATGAGCCGGCAACTGAACACGAACGATGAGCATTTGTGGGACCCGGATATCAATGGTGCGCTGTTCGATCCGATGGACTATCTGCCGGGTGAAGGAAGGCTGGCATTTGAGTATCTGCCTGGATACAGCAAGCGGACCCTGCTGGGCGGATATCTGCCGGTTGCCGATGTTGCTGTATGGAATCCGCAGTACAAGGCGGGATATGAGTGTATCGTTCTGGTGACGCCGGGCGAGGATGGAAAGGTGTTGGGGCGCGTACGGTCAACAGCGGTAGGCGAGAGCGATAACGGGGATTCTGAGGCGGCGCAGGAGCAAGACCGTTATTTCAACTGTTCGCCCGGGGAGTTTTACGCAGCGCTGGCGGGAATCTGGAACCGCTGGCATTACTTGTATGAAACGGCGATGCCAGTGGAGATTCCTGATCCGTGGCTGCTCGATGCGGCGCGCGCGGGGATCACGCTGTCACGGGTAAGTTATCGCGGGCTGCGGCCGACATATCAGATAGGGGAAGGCGCGTACACGAAGATTCCCGAGCGGAGCCACGCGTTATTTCCGGTGGCGCACTACGAATTTATCTGGGCGCAGCAACTGTGGAACCTGACTGCGGAATCGGATTCGTATTTTCAGTACTACCTGGACCACTACATCCTCCCGGACGGGAATTTTCTGTACAACACACAGGATCAGGTAGAAGCTCCGCTCAATGTCGGCGTGTTTCTGGCGAATTCCGCAAGGGCTTACAACTACACCAGCGACGCGGCGGCTTTTGCAGCGCGGCTGCCGATTCTGGAGGAGATGCTGGGATATGTTCTGGCGCGCTACGAATACAGCAAACAGCAATTTCCGGAAGACGACCCGCATCACGGATTGATCTGGGGATCGCCGGAGGCAGACCTGGGCGCGCCGCAGAACGATTTTCCGCAATCGCATCCGTTTTATTACCAGAACGCAGTGTGGACATGGCGCGGTCTGGCGGAACATGCGCGCTGCCTGCATCGCGTGGCTGCGGAGCACAGCAGCAACGAGTGGCAGGCGCTGGGGAATCATTACGCAGGGATCGCGGCGGAGATGCGGACACTGATTCAGCGGTCGCTCGCAACGACGCTGGCGCGCTGCTCGCCGGAGATGAAGGCCGCAGGCATCACACCCTTCAACCCCGAAGACACGCATCACGATCCGCGGCAACTGGAAAGCTATGAAAATCACCGCTTCATGATGGACTGGTTCACGGCCGATTGGGGCGAGGCAGCGCTGGACCTCGGGCATCTGCGGCATCGCGAACTGGCGGGGATGCAGCTTATGGGGCTCGGCACGGACGGCGCCGAGCAGCGCATCTCTAACTTCATGGAGCACGGCACGCTGGCAGTGCGCATCCGGCAGGAGGATTATCGTCCGTTCCTGCTTACGCTGTATGCGCTGGTGTGCTATGCGGCGGACTCCGGAAATCGTTACGCTCCGGAGGATGCGTGGATTCCCGGCGGAGCGCCTGGACAGGGCAGCCGTTATGGTTGGTCGGCCGTGGTGAACAGCGTGCTGCAGCCGGCGCTGGGATTGCGGTGGCTGCTTTGCTATGAGGAGAACAATGCAGAGGTGTGTCATCTGCAGAAGGCTGCGCCGAAGCATTGGTTTGCTGCGGGCGAGCGGATTCGGGTGGAAAAGTGCCCGACGCGGTTCGGGCGCGTGAGCTGGTCGACTGTGGCCCACGGCGACCGCGACTGGGAAATACAGGTAGACTTCGAGCGGCCGTTCACGGCAGACCTATTGATTCACGTGCACCCTTCAGATGGACGGCCGCTCGAACACACATCGGCGGGGAATCTCGTGCAGAATGCTATCCACTTTAAGCTGGATGAGCTGCGGTCGATGCAGAACATCCGAATTCGCGCCAGCTAAGATGCTCTTCTTACGCTCATCCTTTCCTGGAGATCCCTTGGTATGAAACTCGCGCTGCGCTACGCAACGGCCCTGCTGGCAATGTTGTATCTCTCCGTCAACACCCTTTCCACTCTCGCATGAGCCGGCCACGCATGACCGGCTCATGGCATTGCCGGAACCCTCCTAGAAAAGAATTTTCAGGGCGAGTTGGACGTTGAATGGTTCGCCGGAGCCAATGCCGGGCGCGCCGTAGGCAGTGCCGGCTGTATCCACACTCTCACCAAAGCTGCTGGATGCGAGGTTCGTGATCGGCGCTCCCAGGTTGACGCGGTTGAAGAGGTTGAACATCTCCACACGGAACTGCGACCGGATGCGATCGCCCCACACCGGAGTATTCTTCAACAAAGACAGATCCACGTCGCCGAAGCCGGGTCCGACGATCTGATTGCGCCCCAGATTGCCCCAGGTGCCATAGGTCGGCTGGGTGAAGCTGTTCGGGTTGAGCCACTGCGCATAGGAGTGGTCCACCACGGAGCTATTGACGTCTTTACGCGCCGGGCCGATGATACTGCCACGATCCTCGTACTCGCCAGTGCCGCTGCTGTCGTTGCCGGAGAGAATGTTGAGGGGCTGGCCATCTTGAAAGTGGAGAACGCTGCTCAGCTCCCAGCCGCGTGTCAGAGCCTTCGGTCCGAATGAAGCGCCCGGAATGTCGTATGTAAGGTACGCCGAAAAGTGGTTGCGGATGTCGAAAGTTGAGTTGCCCCAGTCTCCTTGCAGGTTGAGCGAGTTCTGAGGAGTGGCATTAAAGCCGCTGGCATTGTCCAGGTTGTGGCTCCAGGCGTAAGCAAACTGGCTGGTGAGACCGTGCCAGGAGTTGGATTTCAGCGTGGCCTGCAGCGAGTTGAAGCTGGCCGAGGCTGCGCTGTTCTGCTGGTTGATGTTGGAGAAGTTGGGATACTGCTGGAAGTAAGGACGCGAGGCCTGCTGCACCGGGAACTGCGCGCCGTTCGGACCGGTAACGGTGGCCGAGCTTTCGTCCAGGCCGAGCCCAGACTGGTTGATGTCCTGGAGGACGAGGTTGTGGCGGCTGACGGAACCGACGTAGCCGACGTTGAGCTGCCAGTTCTTGCCCAGAGCCTGCTCGACATTCAGGCCGAAGAGCTGCACATAGGGCGTTTTAAAGTTGGGAGTGGCCGAGTAGATGGAAACCGTTTCGCTGCCCGTGGGCAGTGCAACGGTTGTCGGGAAGACCGGCTGGTTCAGCTCCCATCCGACGGAGGCAGAGGCGCCGGTTGCGGTGTTAAAAGCCGCACCTTGATAACCATAGGTTGCGGTCGCATCGTTGCCCACTGGGTTGTTATTGACGCCATAAGCGGCGCCGTTGGCGATGCCGATGTTGCCGACAAATCCCTGGCCGGCGGGCTGGTCGAAATAGAGGCCGTAGTTAGCGCGAACGACCGTGCCGTTCAACAACTGGTACGAGAGGCCGAAGCGCGGAGCGAAGTTGAGCTTGTTGGAGGCGTACACATACTGCGGCGAGTTGCTGGCGCCGGCCACAACCAGCCCGCCACTGTTAGGAAGGAACGTGGAGAGGTTCTGATCGTTGGTGTAGAAGGGCTGCTGGTAGTCGTAGCGCAGGCCGAAGTTGAGGTTCAGCTTCGGCGTAGCCTGCCAGGAGTCCTGCAGGAAGCCGCTGCCGGTGTGCGTGTAAAGGAAGCGCTCCTGATCGCCTACAGTGATGTTCTCCGAGCTGTCATAACCGGCGAGAAAGTCGGCCAGTGACAACAGATTGGGGTCAAGATTCGCGTTGGCGGGGTTGGCGTAAGGGTTCGTAACGCCTCCAATCGTGGTATTCCACGGGCCCTGTCCGCCGAGGAAGTAGAAATTTCCGCGTGCATTCCAGTAGTAGTAAACGTCGATGTAGGCGCGGCGGAATTCAAGGCCGGCGCGGATCTGGTGCCTGCCTACCGTCCAGGTGACAATGTCCGAGATGTGGCCGGTGATGTCGTTACGGCCCGAAGCAGGCGTAAGGCCGATCTCGTCGAAGCCGTTGATATCGACAAACGGAGCGCCGAAGAGCGAAGGGCTCGTGATGCCCGTGTCGAGGCCCACCGAGGCGGGATTAATATTGTGCACGGCATCCGAAAAGCCCTGCGTGAAGTAGCTGACGCCGGCCAGCACCTGGTTGGTCAGGTTCGGCCGGATGCTGGAGTTGTAGACCACGTCGTAATTCTGAATGTGCGAGGGAACAACCTGGAGGTAAGCCGGAAGCCATGATCCATCGGGAGCCGACTGGTAGCCCTGGCCGAAGAACCAGCGCGCCGAAAGATGGTTGTTATCGTTGAAGTTGTGGTCGAGCTTGACCACCAGGTTGTGGCTGTAGCCGCTCTCCGGTGTGGAGCTGGCATAGTTGTTGGGCGTACCGGTAAGTCCCTGGATGCTGGTGGGCCAGAAAGTATTGAGCAGGTTCTGCGATACCTGGCTGGGCTGGATCGCCGAGTAGCTGCCGTACTGGTTGTTCGTGTTGGCGAGCAGTGCGAGCGCCTCCTGCTGGTAGGCCGTCGAAGGCTCGGTCGTGGTCACGTCATTGCCGATAAGGAACTTCTGCTCTTCGTAGGCCAGGAAGAAGAATGTGTGATCGTGCCAGATGGGTCCGCCGAGCGAACCGCCATAATTCTGGTTGCGCAGCGGTGTTTCGGGCGTTCCCGGCGCGACGAACGGTGAGGTCACAGCCAGCGCTTCGTTGCGGTTGTAATAGTATGCCGACCCGTGGAACTGGTTCGTGCCGGATTTGGTGGTGACATTCACGTTGCCGCCGGGGCTGTGGCCGGCTTCGCTGTTGCCTGTTGTCTGCAGCGAGTACTCGTCGAGGGCGTCAATGGGATAGAGGACGCCCGCAATGCCGCTGATGCCGCCCTGATTCACCGCATCGATAGCGAGGTAGAGGTCGTTATTGTCCGTGCCGTCGATGGTGAAGTTAATCTGGTCGCTGCGCGTGCCGTTGACCGAACCTTCCGCGGCGTAACCCGCAAAAGAAGCCGAGGTGCTGAACAACTGCGAGAAGTCGCGGCCGTTGAGCGGCACGTCCTGAAGCTGCTTGTTGCTGAGAGTCGTGGTCTGCGTGGTGGTGGTGGTGTCAAGCGTGAGACTGTCGGCGGAAACTTCCACGGTGGTGGCCTGCTTTGCGAGAGGCAGCTTGACGGGCAGGGTGTAGACCTTGCCCGCAAGCACCTGCACGCTGGTGATCTCTGTGCTCTGGAAACCGGCGGCCTCAACCTTGACGGCGTAGGAGTCGAGCGGAAGGTCGTTGAACGAAAACTCGCCGGCGGCGGAAGAGACCGACTGGTAGACGGTTGCTGTGGCCGTGTCCGTGGCCGTCACTTTTGCGCCCGGAATCACCGCGCCGGAGGGATCGGTGATTGTGCCGTTAATGCTGCCGCGGAAGGTCTGCCCCAGCAAGGGCGCAGAGGCGAGCAGCAAGAGGATAAACAGAGCTGGGAATGACCGCAGCCATCGTCTTATTTGCATAAAGTCCTCCAGAGAAATGGAACAAGTAGCCGGCGAGATGAGGCTGCATCTGAGCCGGCGATGGTTGTTATGTGCAGGTACACGAACCCGAAAGCCGCACGAAAGCTGCTTTTTCGGATACAGCCTGACTACCGATTGCTCACCGGGCGCGCGTGAGAGGTTCAAAACATTTTGGGGATCGAAAGTGGCCGCCGAAGAGCACGCGGCGCAGGCTCATGCGCGCAGGCGCGGACAGGGACAACAACAGGTGCGCGGATTGGCGGCCTTCTTCAACACGAGGTGAATAGATAGTAGCACAGGTGCTTCAAGGAAATTGATTCAAACTTCAGATTGAGATCTCCGGGGACGGTTTCCCCGGCATTCCGAGCGGGAATTCATGCAGCGTCTCCGGCCTGTCTCTCCGCGTTCCACCGGAAATTACACTGAAATAGAATGCCTCCGATTCTGAACGCGCAATCCGTCTCCAAAGCCTTCGGCGCCGCTCCGCTCTTTCGCAACATCTCGCTCACTGTGAGCGAAGGCAACCGTACCGGCCTCATCGGTCCGAATGGCGCGGGCAAATCCACGCTGCTCTCCGTGCTGGCCGGGACACAACAGCCCGATTCCGGCGAAGTGGCCGTGCGCAAGCGCGCCCGCGTCGCCTGCGTTGCGCAAGACTCGCTCTATCCCGCCGGGCTCACGGTACGCGACATTCTGGAGCGCGCCCTCCTTGCGGCGCACATTGCCAAAGAGGAGCGCGAAGGCCGTTTGCGCGAGCTTGCCGGCCGCGCGGGCTTTGCCGCCATCGACGCAGACGCCGCATCGCTTTCTAGAGGCTGGCGCAAGCGGTTGGCAATCGCCGAAGCGCTGGTCGTCTCGCCGGATGTACTGCTCCTCGACGAGCCGACAAATCATCTCGATCTCGCCGGAATCCGCTGGCTGGAAGAATTGCTCGAAGAGGCGGAGTTTGCCGCCGTCATCGTCAGCCATGATCGCTATTTTCTCGAAAATGTTGCGAACGAAATCGTCGAGCTGAACCGCATCTATGCCGACGGACTGCTGCGCGTGCGCGGCAAGTTCAGCCGCTTCCTCGAAGAGCGCCAGGCCTATCTCGAATCGCAATCGCGCGAGCAGGAGAGCCTGCGCAACCGCGTGCGCACGGAGATCGAGTGGCTGCGCCGCGGCCCCAAGGCGCGCACCACCAAGAGCAAGGCGCGCATCGGCAGCGCCCACGAGATGATCCGCAAGCTGGCCGATATGGATTCGCGCTCAGTGGTGAACAATGCCGGCATCGATTTCCATGCAAGCGACCGCAAAACCAGGCGCCTGATTACACTCGAAGACGTCTCGTTCAAAGTCGGCGAGCGCACGCTCTTCGAGAAGCTGAGCTTTGTTTTCACGGCCGGAACGCGCGTCGGCCTGGTGGGCGCGAACGATAGCGGCAAAACAACGCTGCTGCGCCTCCTGCGCGGCGAGCAGGAGCCTTCGTCCGGCACAATCCAGCGTGCCGATTTTCTAAAAATCGTTTACTTCAGCCAGTTGCGTGAGATCGATCCCACGCTTACCCTGCGCCGCGCGCTCGCTCCCGACGGCGATACCGTCGTCTACCAGGGCCGGCAGATTCACGTCGCAAGCTGGGCTGCGCGCTTTCTCTTTACCGGAGAGCAGTTGAACCAACCCGTCGAGCGCCTGAGCGGCGGCGAGCGCGCACGCGTGCTTATTGCGCGCCTGATGCTCGATCCGGCCGATCTGCTCCTGCTCGATGAGCCGACCAACGATCTCGACATTCCCACACTCGAGATTCTGGAAGACAGCCTTCTTGAATTCCCCGGAGCGCTGGTGCTGGTCACGCACGACCGCTATCTGCTCGATCGTGTCTCCACAACCGTGCTTGGCCTCAACGGCAAGGGCGGCGCGGCGCAGTTTGCCGGCTACGCGCAGTGGGAGGATTGGCAGGCCGAGGTCGAAGCTCCAAAAGCAAAAGCGGCAGCGAAGACAGAACCCGCTTCCGCGCCAAAGCAGGAAACGAAGAAAAAGCTCTCCTATCTCGAAGCGCGCGAGTTCGCCGCCATCGAGCAGCGCGTAGAGGAAGCCGATGCGCGGCTCGACATAGCAAAGGCGCGCGCGGAAGATCCCGCCGTGGCCACCAATGCCGCCGCGCTCGAAGAAGCTCTTGCAGAGATGGAAGCCGCGCGGCAGGCCGTCGACGCGCTTTACGCGCGCTGGGCGGATCTGACAGAAAAGGCCGGCTGAAACTCTGGCCTGTTCCCAGTCCAACCCGATACATTGGTTCTGTTTGCCAATTCAGAGTTCACCGGGCCAATGTGGAGGGTTCATGCGGATGGGTAGCTGGGAACACACGTTCAGAAAAGTCAGTCATCAGGCACTTCTCTTTATTTTTTGCGGCGCTCTTGCCACACAGGCGCAGTCGCCGCGCGTTCCGCACGATCAGGCCGTCGTGCGCGCCCGTCGCATCGTTGCGCAGATGACGCTCGACGAAAAGATCACAGAGCTTCACGGAATCCACGACGCAACGAATTACCGCGTCATTCCCGGCATTCCTCGTCTCGGCATTCCCGCGCTGCACATGACCAACGGCCCGGAAGGCCCATCGCATGGCGCCGCGGGATTGCAGCCGCCCGGCACGGCCATGCCGTCCCCGCTTGCGCTCGCCGCATCGTGGGACCCCGCGCTGGCCTTTGAGTATGGCAAAGAGGAAGCCGAAGAAACGCGCTCCGTCGGCAGCCAGCTTCTTGAAGGGCCGGATGTGAACATTGCGCGCGTGCCGCAGGGCGGACGCACCTTTGAGAGCTTCGGCGAAGACCCGTATCTCTCCTCGCGCATCGCCGTCGGCACCATCAACGGCATTCAAAGCACCGGCATCATGGCGGACGTAAAGCATTACCTTGCCAATAATCAGGAGAACCAGCGCTTCACCATCAATGAGGTCATCGGCGAGCGCACGCTGCGCGAGATCTACATGCCCGCCTTTGAAGCGGCCATCAAGGAAGCGCACTCCGCCACTGTCATGTGCGCCTATCCCAGGGTGAACGGCACCTTCAACTGCGAAAACGCGACTCTGCTCAACGGTGTGCTCAAAAAGGAATGGGGCTTCGACGGCTTCGTGATCTCCGACTGGGGCGCGACGCACAGCGGTGTGCCCAGCGCGCTCGCCGGCCTCGACCTCGAAATGCCCACCGGATATTACTTCAGCCATCTGGGAGAAGCAGTCAAATCCGGCCAGTTGCCTGTCTCCGTCCTCGACGGAATGCTGGTGCGCCGCTTCGCCAAGATGATCGAATACGGCGATTTCGCGCCGCAGCCTGTGCCCACACCGATTCCGGCCTTTGAGCACGGGGCCATCTCGCGCAACATCGCCGAGCAGTCGATGGTCCTGCTCAAAAACGATGGCAACCTGCTCCCGCTCGATCCTTCCCAACTGCGCTCCATCGCGCTCATCGGGCCTTACGCCGTGCGCGCTCGCAGCAGCGGCGAAGGCAGCGCGCACGTCATTCCGATCTACTCCATCGCGCCTGACGATGGGCTGAGTTCCGCCATCGAAATCGAGCGCACGCACATCACTACGCTCGACGGCACGGACCTCAACGCAGCTGTGGCAGCGGCCAAACACGCCTCAGTAGCCATCGTCATGGTGGGCGACATCGACACCGAAGGCCGCGACCAGAGCCTCGACCTGCCCGAATCTCAGAATGAGCTGATAGCCGCCGTGGCCAGGGCAAATCCACGAACCATCGTCGTGCTCAAGACCGGCTCCGCAGTGCTTATGCCGTGGATTGACAGCGTACCCGCCGTGCTCGAAGCCTGGTACCCCGGTGAAGAAGACGGCCACGCCGTCGCGGACGTTCTCCTCGGCAAGGTGAATCCTTCCGGCAAGCTGCCCATCACCTTTCCGCGCAGTGTTGACGAGACGCTCGCCGCCAATCCCGAGCAATATCCTGGCGTGAATGGCGTTGTGGAGTACAAGGAAGGCCTCGAAGTCGGCTATCGCGCTTACACCGCGCACAACGTCACGCCGCTCTTCCCCTTCGGCTTCGGGCTCTCGTATACGCAATTCCGCTTCGACCAGCTTGTGGTAAAGCATGAGTCTGGCCGCGCAGGCGCAATCGTCACCTTCCGTGTCACCAACGCCGGCCAGCGCGACGGAGCTGAAGTCGCACAGCTTTACCTCGGCTTTCCGCCGATTGCCGAAGGCAACGAGCCGCCCATCCAGCTCAAAGGCTTCCGCAAAGTCATGCTCAAGCCCCGCGAATCAAAAACCATAGAGCTGCACCTCGATGCACGCTCGTTCTCCTACTGGTCAGAGCAATCGCATAGCTGGCAGGTGGCTCCCGGCGCCTTCGAAATCATGGCCGGTGATTCCGTAACCAACACGCCTTTGAAAACAACACTAACCATTCACTAGGTTGTATCTACATATAGATTGGGCAAGGATATCTGGGAATTGGGCGCTGTACGCGATTGCTGACGAAAAACAACTGCAGATCCTTCGATTGCGCAGGCCACAAAAAGCGTGACCTGCTCCGCTCAGGATGACAAATATAACGTAAATAAATATAAATAAACAAGATAACTTTATGATAGTATCTGTACGAGTCCTGCACAGATACGAGGATTCAACGACTTACGGAAAAATCCTACACGGAATCTGCACAGAACGAGTCAAACGATGGAGGCCAACTATGGCATTCGTCACCGAAAAAGAGGAGCTGAAGCCGGGCCTTATCATCTTCCGGCGCGGCGATGTGGAGCATCGCATGTGGTATTGCCGCATGAAGATGCCGAAGGCCGACCGCTACAAAACGGTTTCGCTCAAAACCTCCGATAAAGAAGCGGCGCGGGAACGCGCCTTCGATCAAGATGCGGATGTGAGGTTCCGTATCAAGCATGACGTTCCCGTATTCAACCGTCCCTTCCGCGAAGTAGGCAGAGAGTATCTGCTGACCCAGGAGGCGCGGGCGCAACGTGGGGAGATCAGCAAGGCGCGGCCCAAGAAGGTCCGCGCCATCATTGAAGGCGCTTTAGATAAATATGTAGGTTCTACGCAGGTTCACCTTATCGGGGATGAGCTTTGGGGCGGTTATCCCGCATGGCGACGGGTGAACGGCGCGGGACGCAACAAGCGCAACGGCGTTCGGGAGGTCAGCGACGAGATGGCCCAAGCCTTTGCGGACAACGAAGCCGAGCGCCGCACGAAGGTTCAGCACACCCTTGGCATCCGGGTTTTGAAACCGATTAAAGTCAAACCTTCCGATCAACGGGTGGTTCCCTTTATCAGCGATTCCACCATACGGTTTGAAATGTCGATCTTCGGCGCGGTGATGAACTACGCCATCAAGAAACGCTACGTTCCTGCCAGCCAGCGTTTCGATGAGCGCCCGAAGCTCAAGACGATGCGGCGCGACGAGTTCACGCTGGAGGAATATCGCAAACTCCACACCGTAGGCCGCAAGTGGATTGGTGAGGCCGATAAGCCGTCAAGCGTCTGGTATCGCACAGTCACCTACAACATGATTCTGATTGCCTGCAATACAGGCATGAGGCCAGCGGAGATGAAGAATCTCCGCTGGCGCGACATCATGCCCGCGAAAGACCGCGAGGGACGAGAGATTGTTGTGCTGTTTGTTCAGGGCAAGGGCAAGTCGAGCAAGCTGGTTGCTCCTAAGAGCGTTGGAGATTATCTGGAACGCATCCGCGTCATCTCCAAAGCAACGCAACCGGAGGATAGAGTCTTTACCAACATTACGGGCAAGCCTGCAAAGACACTCTACAATTCCCTGATTGCCGATCTTCTAAACGAGGCAAATTTGCGCGAAGGAACGCAGGGCGTTCCGAGATCGACATATTGCTTCCGGCACACGTATGCCACGCTCCGCTTGCAGGAAGGCGTGGACGTGTATTTCCTTGCCGAGCAGATGGGAACCTCCGTCCACATGATCGAAGAGCACTACGGGCATGTGAACACCATCAAGCACGCCGACCGCGTATTGCAGGGCATGGCGGGATGGGAACTGCCGCACCCGGAAGTGGACGTTACCAGGGCTAAAGCCGCAAAAGCGGCGGAGACGCACGATAAATCGAAGAGAGGTCAGCACCGCAGGACAGGCTGACCGTGGAACCCTCCCGAAGCCGTCTTTGGCCGGAGCCGCTGGCGGAGGCTGGCGCAGGGAGGTAATCATTTCCATGTCCGATCTGGATGCTATTCAGATATGGTTTTGATTTGCCGCAGCCCCGCCGGG
>JASHPD010000370.1 GCA_030038315.1 Acidobacteriaceae bacterium | reverse complement strand
AAGCCCCAATCGTAATCGCCAGAAACAGCGGATACCGGTACTTCCACCGAAAGACCGGCTCATGCGCCGAAACGTGCTCCTGTTCGAGCGCCGCGCGAATGTCGGCAAGCTCGGCCTCGGGGTTCGGGTCGCCCATCAGCTTCAGAATCTCCAGCGCTTCATCAATGCGATTCTGCGAAACGCTCCACCGCGGGCTGCGCGGAATCCCAAACAGCAGAATCAAAAATCCAATCGCCGGAATCGCCGCCACGCCCACCTGCCATCTCCACTCCGCCGCGCCCAGGTTCAGCGTGCGAATAAAGTAGTTCGAGCAGTAAGCAATCAAAATCCCCAGCACCACGTTGAACTGAAAGGTTCCGACGAGCCTTCCGCGCCACTTCGCCGGCGAAAGCTCGGCAATATACACCGGCCCCAGCACGCTCGAAGCGCCAATCCCCACGCCGCCGATCAACCGGAAGACCATCAGCGAAGGCCAGCTCCACGCCAGCGCGCTTCCCACCGCGGAAATAATGTAGAGAATCGCCGTAATCCGCAGCGTCTCGCGCCCGCCCAGCCGCTGCCCCGTGTAGCCCGCGCCAAGCGCGCCAATCACCGTGCCGATCAGCGCAATCGCAACGGTCCATCCCTTGCCGCTGGGGCTCAGATGATAGAGCCTCACCAGCGCGTCAATTGCCCCGGAAATCACCACCGTGTCAAAGCCGAAAAGAAGCCCGCCCAGTGCGCCGGTCAGCGTAGCCTTCATCAAATTCAGGTTGGGTCGCATGAAGTTCCTGACAATCAGAGATGGTTGCAGCCGCACTCATCCTACAAGCCGTATGCGGCACTGGCAATCAAGAAATGGTATCGATACCATAACAGGAGACGGCTTACCGTCCCAGCCGGAACCACCAAAAACAACCCCCACGGTTTACACAACGCCCAAAACCTGCATCCAAGTTTCTGGGGAATACTTCGGAAACCGCATCCTTCTCTTCCGAATTCCATCCGAAAGCCTGAAATTCTGAAATACAAAGTGAGGTCAGCTCCCCCAATGAATGCGTTTTTCAAGCAGACAAGAGTATTTTTGCGTGCAACGGCAACCGCATCGCTCGCGGCCGGACTGGCAATGAGCCTGGGTGCCGGCATCGCGCTGGCGCAGGCCGTACCGGACACGCTTGTGCTTAACAACGGCGACATCCTCCACGGCAAGCTGGTTCAGGAAATCGGCGGTGTCGTCACCTTCCACACCGACGAGCTCGGTGACATTAGCGTTCCCTGGGCCAAGATCAAGGAGCTTCACTCCAGCCAGAAATTCGCCATCATCCCCAAGGGCGTCGAGCTGCAGGGCAAGAAACGCGTCCACCAGGTTCCCGTCGGAACCGTTGACGTGAAAGACAACGCCCTCACGGTGACCGGAACCAACACGCCCGCCGAAGCCGTGCCGCTCGCCAGCGCGGCCTACATCGTCGATGAGCCCACCGTGGACAAGCTCCTCAACCATGAGCCCCGCTTCACCCAGGGCTGGAACGGCTCGGCCACCGCCGGAGCTACCATCGTGTCGGCCTCCACGAACCAATACACCGTCTCCGGCGCTGTCGGCCTGGTGCGTGTTGTGCCCAACGTGCCGTGGCTCAGCCCGCGCAACCGCACTGTGTTCGACTTCTCCGGCTCTTACGGCAAGATCACGCAGCCGGCCTACACCAATCCGGCCCCCCCGCCGGCTATCGTCCCGGCCTCCACGCTGAAAACCGCCATCCTGCACGTGGATGCGGAGCGCGATGAATACCTTTCTCCACGATTCTACGCGCTGGTCAACACGGCCTTCGATCACAACTACTCGCAGAGCCTCAGCCTGCAGCAGCTCTATGGCGGCGGCCTCGGCTACACGGCCGTCAAGACGCCCAAGCAGGAGCTCGACGTAAAGGCCACCATCCAGTACGAGCGCCAGAACTTCATGGCCAGCTCTGCCGGCCCGGCGACGCAGGATAACCTCATCGGCAGCACCTTCGGCGCCTCTTACATCGCCCACCTCAAGGTCGCCACCTACACCCAGGGTGTTTCCTATCTCCCGGCCTATAACGAGCCGCACGACTACTCGCTCAACGAGACGGACACGCTGTCCTTCCCCGCGTGGAAGAACTTCAGCTTCACGGTCGGCACGCTGGACTCCTACATCAACAATCCTCCCGTCTCCGCACCGCCCACCAAGGCGAACTCCTTCCAGTTCACCATGGGCCTCACCTACGCCATCAAGTCCAAGTACTAAAAAAGCAGGGAACAGGGAAAGCAAAAGGCGTGGCGTCAGCCGCGCCTTTTGTTTCCCACCCGCGTATCCAAAAGCGGGAGCCCACGTCCCCCCGCATTTGGGGACGTGGGACAGCACTCCCGCAAACTCACCACAGCCATGTCATCCTGAGCGAAGCAGTCGCGCCTTTTGCGACTGCGCAGTCGAAGGATCTGCAGTTGTCTTTGTTGTTGCTGTTCCCTAATCCCTCTCCCCTGCCTCTACTAAACCGATAAAGCTAGCCACACCCGCCCCTCATCCGATACAGTTTTCTCCGTCCCAGAATTTCGGAGGAGAACGATCCATGCCGCACCGCCGCTTGCTCTGCGCCTCTGCGTTCCTGCTTGCCGCCGCTCTCACCGCCTCATTCGCGGCACAGGCCCAGCAGGAACCCAAATACCTCGACCCCAATCTCCCCGCCGCGGAGCGCGCCAAAGACCTGGTCAGCCGCATGACGCTCGAAGAAAAAGTCGACCAGTTCGAAGACTGGGCCACGGCCATCCCGCGCCTCGGCATCCCCGACTACCAGACCTGGAACGAAGCCCTCCACGGCGTAGCCCGCGCCGGCTACGCGACCGTCTTCCCGCAGGCCATCGGCATGGCCGCCACGTGGGACCCCAACCTGGTCCACGCAGAGGGCAACATCATCTCCGAGGAAGCCCGCGCCAAGTACAACCAGGCCCAGCGCGAAGGCAATCACCGCATCTTTTTTGGCCTTACCTTCTGGTCCCCCAACATCAACATCTTCCGCGACCCGCGCTGGGGACGCGGCCAGGAGACCTACGGCGAAGACCCCTACCTCACCAGCCGCATGGGCGTAGCCTTCATTGAAGGCGTGCAAGGCCCCGATCCCGACCACCCCCGCGCCATCGCCACCAGCAAGCACTTCGCCGTGCACTCCGGCCCCGAGTCCACGCGCCACATCGCCGACGTAGACCCAAGCGCACGCGACCTCGAAGAAACCTACATGCCCGCCTTCCGCGCCACCGTCACCGAAGGCCACGTCGGCTCCGTCATGTGCGCCTACAACTCCATCGACCACTACGCCGCCTGCACCAACAAAATGCTGCTCGAAGATCATCTCCGCAACGCCTGGGGCTTCAAAGGCTTCGTCGTCTCCGACTGCGGCGCAATCGTCGATGTCTATCAAGGCCACAAACAGCAGCCCGACATCGAGCACGCCGCCGCCCAATCCATTGAGGCCGGCACCGATCTCTCCTGCTCCATCTGGACCCCCGGCTTCAACACCCTCGCCAAAGCAGTCAAAGACGGCCTCGTCAGCGAAGACCTCATCACCCAATCCGCCGAGCGCCTCTACACCGCTCGCTTCAAGCTCGGCCTCTTTGACCCGCAAGGCTCCAACCCGCTCGACAAAATTCCCTTCTCCGTCGTAGCCGACGCCAACAACTGCGCCCAATCTCTCAAAGCCGCCGAAGAAAGCATCGTCCTGCTCAAAAACGACGGCACGCTCCCGTTGAACAAGCCGAAAAAGATCGCCGTCATCGGCCCCGAAGCGGACCTGCTCGTCTCCATCCTCGGCAACTATGTCGGAACCCCGCTCCACCCCGTCACACCGCTCGACGGCATGATCGAAGAGTTCAAAAGCAGCCCCATCCTCTACGCGCAAGGCTCCACGCTGGCCGACGGCGTAGGCGTTCCCGTCCCGCGCACTGCTTTTTACAACGATGGCAAGCGCCTCAAAACCGAATTCTTCGCCACCTCCGACTGGACCGGCCGGCCCGTCGCCGTCACCACCTCGCCCGACATCCAGGCCGACTGGGAAAACGCAAAGCCGGTCCCTGAAGTCCAGACCAAAAACTACTCCGTCCGCTGGACCGGCACGCTGGCCGCGCCCGCCGCCGGTCATTACGTCTTCAGCGTCGAAGCCGCCGACAGCTTCCCCTACTCGCCCGCCGAAAGCTACAAATTCATCCTCGACGGCAAAGTCATCTCCGAAGGCTCGCTCCGCGCCGGCCATGATCTCTCCGTCATGGGCAGCTTCCACGCCGCGCCCGGAGCCTCACCCACCGCGCCGCCCGTCGAAACCTTCGCCAAAGACATCACCATCCCCGTCGATTTCACCGACTCGAAGCCTCACCAGTTCGAGCTCTGGTACTCCCACTCCGCCGACCGCGCCGGCGGCGGCGTAACCCTCAAATGGGAAGCCCCGGCCGAAGCCCAGCTCAACGCCGCCATCGACGCCGCCAAACAAGCCGACGTCGTCGTAGCCTTTGTTGGCCTCTCGCCGCAGCTTGAAGGCGAGGAAATGAAAATCAACATCGACGGCTTCGACGGCGGCGACCGCACCAAAATAGCGCTCCCCGCCGCGCAGCAAAAACTCCTTGAAGCTCTCGCCGCCACCGGCAAACCGCTCGTCGTAGTCCTCCAAAGCGGCAGCGCCGTAGCCCTCAACTGGGCCAAAGACCACGCCAACGCCATCCTCGAAGCCTGGTATCCCGGCGTAGACGGCGGAACAGCCATCGCCCGCACCCTCGCCGGCCTCAACAACCCATCCGGCCGCCTGCCCGTCACCTTCTACACCGGCGTAGACGACCTGCCGCCCTTCACTGACTATTCGATGAAGAACCGAACCTACCGCTACTACACCGGCAAGCCGCTCTGGAGCTTCGGCTACGGCCTCAGCTACACGCAGTTCAAATACAGCCCCATCAAGCTCTCATCGGCAACCCTCAAAGCCGGCGATCCGCTCACAGCCACAGTGACGGTCACCAACACCGGCAGCCAATCCGGCGACGAAGTCGTCGAAGCCTACCTCAAAACCCCGCAGTCTGACGGCCCCATCCACTCGCTGGTAGCCTTCGACCGCGTCTCCATCCAACCCGGCACCAGCCGCGACGTTACGCTGAAGATCGATCCCCGTTCCCTGTCGAGCGTGGACGACCAGGGCAACCGCAGCATCCTCCCCGGCGAGTACAAGCTCTCCATCGGCGGCGCGCAGCCGCAGGACACCACCGCCAAATCCGAAACCACCTTCACCATCACCGGCACCCAGTCCCTGCCGAAGTAATCCGCCAAAAAACGAAACGGGCAAGTTCCACGCGAGTCTGCCCGTTTTGTTCTTTGCGGAAAATGGCATCCGTTCCCTCTCCGTTGCCGTATAGTTGCTCTCATCTGCATTTCCCATTTGCTTTCCTGCGGTTCAGGGGGTTTCCTGACGTGGCGCGAGCCTGCCGATGTTTCTGCGTTGCCTTGCTGATTGCGCTCGCCTGCGCGGGCGGATGCGCCGCCGCGCGAGGCCAGTCTGCGAGCGCCGGCATGGACGCTATCGCCGGGCTGGGCCGCGGCACGATTGCGCTGGACGGCGAATGGAAATTTCACCCCGGCGACGACCCCGCCTGGGCCGCGCCAAATTTCGACGACTCCGCCTGGCAGCAGATTCAAGTCGGGCGCTCATGGGAGAGCCAGGGCCATCCCGGCTACACCGGCTTTGCATGGTATCGTCGCCGCATCACGCTGCCAACGAACGCAAGCGGCCTCCGCCTCGCGCTCTATCTGCCGCAGGTGGACTCGGCGGGCGAAGTCTACTGGAACGGCCGGCTCGCGGGCAGCTACGGCAAAGTACCGCCCAACCCCGTCTGGTACGGCTTTCTGTCGCCGGCGCACAAGACGATCGACCTCGGCCCTGCGCCAAACAACACGATCGAGCTGGCGATTCGCGTCTGGAAAGCTCCCTATGTCTTTCTCAGTTACCCGGAAGAAGGCGGCATTCTCGCCGCGCCCATCCTCGGCGGCCGGCAGGACATTGCCAATCTCGTAGCCGCTGACTACTACCAATTCCAGAGAGAGACCCGGCTGGAAATCTTTGTCGCTTACGTGTCGGGAATCGTGGCGGCTATGGCCCTGCTCTTTTGGCTGCGCCGGCGGCAGTCGATGCTGCTCTGGCTCGCCATCGCGCTCATCAATCCCGCGCTGATGAGCGTCCTCTTCCGCAACTTCGATCCGATCAACTTTCGTCTCAGTTACGCCCTTATCGGCATCGTTGTCGAGTCGCGCGACATAGCCGTCTGGTTTCTCCTGATCGCTCTGCTCGGCCTCGGCGGCAGAAAACGGCTGGTGCGCTGGACCACCGCGATTGCCGTCTTCTCCATCTCCATGCAGATCATCGAAGGCTGCCTGCAGCTTCTCAACTGGAACGGCCCGCTCGCCCAGCCGCTCCTGATCGCCGACATCGTCACCACTGTTCCATCCGTCCTTCTGGAGACATGGGGTCTGGTGCTCGTCTTCTCCGCCTTCCGCGAGCGCCTCAACGCCGCTCGCTGGACCCTCGCCATCGCTGCCCTGCTCTCCACCCTGCTGCAATGTGCCGGCGACATCACAGGACTGGGCGTGCGCTGGACGCACTGGACCGCCGATTATATTTTTGGGCTGGGAATTATCAAGGTAAAGGCTTATCCCATCACCGCCGAAGCCATCGTCGATACTTTTTTCCTCGCCGCCATCCTCTACGCCGTCTGGCGCTACTCCGTCGAGCACTCCGAGCGCGAAAATGCGCTCGAGCAGGAGCTGGCGCAGGCGCAGGAGGTCCAGCAGGTTCTCATTCCCGCGCAACTGCCCGCCGTGCCCGGCTACACGGTGACGAGCGCTTACCATCCGGCGCGCGAAGTCGGCGGCGATTTCTTCCAGATCGTGCCCCTCGCAAGCGGCGGAACGCTCGTCGTGATCGGCGACGTAAGCGGCAAGGGGTTGCACGCAGCTATGGCGGTCTCGCTGATCGTCGGCTCCATCCGCAGCACAGTCGAAACTACCGGGGAGCCGGCGGCGATTCTCTCCGCGCTCAACCGCCTGCTCCACGGCCGGCTGCCGAATGGCTTTGCCACCTGCCTCACGCTGCGGCTCGAAAGTGACGGAAGCTGCGCTCTGGCCTGCGCGGGCCACCTGCCGCCGTTTCTCGACGGAAAAGAAGTCGCATTGCCGCCGGCGCTTCCGCTGGGCCTCGTGCCGCAGGCCGAATACGAAACAACAAGCCTCCGCATCCCGGCGGGCCGGCGGCTCACACTCTACACCGACGGCCTGCCGGAAGCGCAGAGCGGTGCAGGCGAGCTCTTCGGCTTCGTGCGCATGGAGAACCTGCTGCGCGAGGGCCGTGATGCCGAGGGAATGGCTCATGCCGCGCAACAGTTCGGGCAGGAAGACGATATTACCGTGCTGACGCTGGTGCGTTCCGGCACGGCATGATGCGGCTGCCCCAAAAAACGGCGGCGCGGGAATCGCTCCAACGCCGCCACCGGTTTTGTCTTCAAACCGTAAGATTGCTCTCTGCTGTACGGTCTGACGAAAACCCTTTCTGCGAGATTACATCCCCGCTTATTCCATAAACCCGCCCGGTCCATTGCCCGCTCCGCCATCCGGCGCGCCTTGCGGAGCTCCCGGTGGCGGCGGCCCATGCTTGCGAGTAATCGCTCGCCGGTGCCCGCCATCCCGGAACTGCCGCATCCGCTGCTCGCGAATCTGCCGCAATGCCGTCCACTGTTCCGGAGTCAGCTTCGCCCGAATCGCCAGCAGGAACCGCGCATTGGCCTTTTCCAGGTTCGCCCGCGCCTGGGCAATCGCATCGATCTGCCCCTCGATCTCGCTCTCATTCGGCTGGTCGGCCTGCAGCATCGGTCCCATCTTCAGCTCGGCTTTTTGCAGGCTCGCATCCAGATCCACCAGCGACTCCCGGTGCTGCTGCAGAATATCGTCCATACTCTTCTGCTGCTCATCGGTAATCTTCAACTGACTGATGACCGCCGGATCGTGCCAGAACCGGCCCACACCCATCGGCCCAAAGGCCTGCTCCATCGGCGGCCGGCGAAAGCCAAACCCACGCTGAAAAACCGGCGCACCGCCCGGCCCGCCCATCGGCGGTGCGGCATCCTGTGCCCCTGCGGCAACTCCCGCCGCCAGCACCGCTACCGCCAGCATCCTCCATACCATCTTTCCGTATTCCGTCATTATTCTTTCCTCGCAGCTTCCAATCTTCGTTACCCTCACAGGCGCAGAAACTTATCTGCACCCCAAAGAGCAAATCAAGCACTACCAATCACTTTCAAGCAAAATTGAATGTCTTTCTCTATCTTTCCGCCCTACTGTTCATCTGCTGAATCCACCACCCCGGCAAGTGGGTCCAGCGCCACCGGAACCTCGCGCGCAAGATCGTTGTTCACCTGCGTCAGCAACGCATCGGCAT
>JASHPD010000369.1 GCA_030038315.1 Acidobacteriaceae bacterium | reverse complement strand
TTCGCGAAGTTCGCGGCGCTCGATATATTCGGCAAGGGAATATACTTCAAAATCGCCAGCGCGGTGGCGTTCAACTGGCCCCCCGGAACCGTGTCGTTCGCGAACGGGGTTTGATAAAGGTCGTTGTTGTTGCCGCAGGTAGACGCCGAGGTGCCTTCGCTGGCGGGACAAGTCGCCGTGCCCGGCTGATAGATCGGAATTCCGTTAGGTTCGCCCGACGAAGGGCCAAAATGGGTGGGGTCCATGGCGGAGACAAGGCCAAAATCCACGCCCGTATTGCCGTTGTATCCCGGCCGCAGATAGGCTGGCGGCACGTTCATCGAGACTCCGGACATGATCGATTCGTTGTAACCCTCGAATCCGAAGAAGAAGAAGAGCTTGTTTTTCTTGATCGGCCCGCCGACAGTTGCGTCGTACTGGTTTTCCACGTACCCCTGGCGAGCAAGGCCATACAGGTTGTTCTGAAAGGTATTGGCGTCAAAGAGCGCGCCTCCGTAGGTTTCCATAGCGTCGCCGTGGAACTTGTTCGTGCCGGCCTTGCTGACGACATTGACAGTCCCGCCGGCGGTTCTGCCGTAGCGGGCGTCGTAGTTCGTGGTCATCACGTTGACTTCACTCACGGTGTTCAGATCGGGCGCAACATTCCAGGCGCCGGCAGACTGATTCTGGAAGGTAGTCTGCTGCGTGATATTGATGCCGTTGAGGGTGAACTGGTTCGAGGACCCAAGCGCCGCGTCGCCCTGGGGAGCGCCACCGCCAATGCTGTATCCGTTGTTGTTATCCCAGCCGCGGGTCCCGGTGCCGTTGGGCCCGGTCGTGCCGTTGTAGGATTGACTCCCGGGCGTGGTCCCGATCAACGTAAAGACTTGTTGCCCGTTGAGCGGGACTGCCTGCAGTTCCCGCTCCTGGATCAAATTACCGCCGGACCCGGTAGTCGTCTCAAGCTCCACCGGAGCGGTCGTGACCGTTACGTTTTCGGTGGTTGCGCCCACTTCCAGTTTGAAGTTCTGGCCGAATCCCTGCGCCGCGAACATGCGCACATTGTCCTGGACGGCAGTCTTGAACCCATCCGCCGTGACGCTGACCGTATAGGTGCCCGGAAGCATGTACGGAATGTAGTACGTGCCATCGCTGGTTGTTTTGGCCGTATAGGTCGTTTTGGAATCTACTTCGACAGCCGTAACCGTAGCTTTGACGATGACTGCGCCCGTTGGGTCTGTCACTCGCCCGGAGAGGGTTGCGCGGAACTCCTGCCCTGAAGATGGGCGTGCGCTGAAAAGACCCAGCACACACAAGATGGCCACAATTCCGCACCAGATCACACTGTTTGCACAGTGCCCGGCCGGATTCCCGTTTGCATTTCGATACATGTGCAGCCTCCCAAAATTTCCCGTCATGGCTGCCTGAGCAGAGCACATCTGGGCAGCAAATCGCGGTATTCTTTTTCGCCGGCATGGCAACGCTACCATTCAGAATGGGAACGTTCCCACATAAAATGGTAACGATTCCACCGGCAGGAGAATTCTGCCTCCAACTTTCCCTTGTTGTCAATGTTTTTATTGTTCGCGCGCAAACCGCATCCCGGACGCCGCACTTACAGGCACGGATGCTCGCCGCGCGAATGCAGGAATGCGGAACATGGCGCAAGGAGCATCCCTTACCACTTGTTTCAATGGGTTGCGTATGGGATTTCTTTTACAGGCGATTCAGGGGTATTTCCCTTCGTAATCGCCGCCATCAGGCGCTGGAACCGCGCATCCGTTCGCAGCGGAGCGAATGCCGGATCGGCCGGAGCATAAATGGTCCAGCCCTCATGCTGGTTGTCGGCAAGCTCCAGGTAGCGCAGCGCGGCCTCGCGGTCGCCGGCAAAGATCATGCACCGCGCGCCATCGACCATGCTGCCGTAATACTCCGGATCGTTCACAAGGGCCATCGCTTTCAGCGCGCCGGCGTAGCCGCTTCGCCGGTATGCCTCCAGAACGCTCTGCTGGCGCGCAGGGCTGGCAATGGAATGAACCACCCACTGAAACTCCTGCCAGGCGGGAGGCTCGTTCCGCAGGGTGGAATAGACATACCAGAGCTTGTAGTGCGCCGTGAGAAAGTTGGGATTTTCCCGCACCACGGACTGAATCTGCTCGATGGCCTGTGCATTCTTCCCTTCAAAATAATCGAGCCAGCCGAGATTCGTGCGCAGAATCGGCGAGCGGGGATCGACATCGAGCGCGGCCTGCATCTCGCGCTCCGCTTCCGGAAATCGGCCCGCGGTCATGAGCAACTGCTCGTACCAGTGATGGGCGTCCACATTATCCGGCTCAAGCGCAATGGCTTTGCGGAATTCCGCTTCCGCGGCGGGCATATCCCACTGGTAAAACCACAGCGAGAAGCCCAGCGCGGCGTGCGCTTCCGCCAGGTTGGGATCGAGCGACAGGGCCTGCTTTGCGGCTCCCCAGGCCTGGCTGCGCGCATTGGCCGCGCTCATCCAGTTGTACTGGCCCATCAGGTTATACGCGTTGGCAAGCTGCGCGTACGCCGTGGCGTACTTCGGATCGATGGCCACGGCATCGCCAAAGCTGTCAATCGCTTTTTCAAATCCCTCTTTCGAGCGCTGGGAGAAAAAGTAAAGCCCTCGCAGATAGGCGTCATGCGCTTCGTATTTATCCGGTTTGTACTCGGCGCGGGCGAGCGTTGGAACCTGGAGCGAAAGAGCGCGAGCGACGGCATCGGCCACGCTCGTCTCAAACTCGAACTGGTCGCTGAGATCGCCCTCGTAAACGTTGGCCCAGAGGCGCGACTGGTCTCCGGGGCGGATAAGCTGAACCGCAACGCGAATGTTTGCTCCCTGCTGCTCAAGGCTGCCCTGCATCAGGTAGGACACGTTCAATTCGCGCGCAATCTGCTCCGCGGGCTTGCTCGAATTTGCGTACATCTTTGCGGAGGTTGGCGCAATTACGCGCAGCCTCTCCGGCGCCAGGCGCCCAAGCCGCGCAATCAGCTCTTCCGTCATGCCGTTGCAGATGTAGTCGCGCGAGGCGTCTCCGGTCATGTTGGCGAAAGGAAGCACGACGATGGAGATGCGCGAGGCGTGAACGGCGCGCCAATGCAGAACAAGCATCGCGCCGGCCGCGGCAACAAGGCACGCGGCAAGAATCGCCGCAATCGGCTCCCATCGGCGCGGCGCGGAAGCCGCCGCCGGCTGCTCTCCAGATGGAGCGCCGGCGAATCCCGCATTTTGCCCCACGGCCTCGGCTGAGGCCGCGGAAACGGAAACGGCTGCCGGAATCTCCTCGACCTCGCCGATGAAGCGGTAGCCGCGGCCGCGAATGGTTTCCACGTAGGCGGGCGCATTTGAGTCGTCCCCCAGGGCCTCGCGCAGCTTGCGCACGGCGGTGTTCAGGCCGTCTTCAAAACTGACGAAGGTGTCCTCGGGCCACAGGCGCTGGCGCAGCTCTTTCCGGGTGATGAGCGCGCCGGGGCGTTCGAGCAGCGCCGTCAGCACGCTGCATGGCTTCTCCTGCAGCGGGATGCGGTAGCCGTTCCGCATCAGCTCGCCGGTGCGCACGTCCAGCGCGAAAGGGCCGAAACGATAGCCGGCTGCTGTGGTGGAGACTCCCATAGCGGCGCTTCCAAACCTGGGCGATTTATCCGGAACGTTCGGAGGGATGCGGCGCCGGATGGCAAATACGATAGCACCAAATCCGTCACAGAAATGCGAAAAGCCGCCAAGGCATTGATGCCGGAGAATTTCCCGGTACAGAAAGAGTTCAGGCAAAAGTCAGCTTCGGTTCATTGATTTTCCGGCCGGATTCCGCACATATCTCTCGTGCGTTGCATGTTGCGGCTCATGCGGCGCGCGTTTGCCGAAACGGAGCCGGATGGAAGAGCAGTTTTCGAGAAAGCCGAGAGCGATGGCAGGTTTTGCGCCGGTGTTGCTGTGCGCGCCAGCGAGCCTCATAAGGAGATTGTCATGAGTGAACATGCGAAAGCAGTAGAGCCAAAGATCCGCGACGTGCAGGACAAG
>JASHPD010000368.1 GCA_030038315.1 Acidobacteriaceae bacterium | reverse complement strand
GGGCACGGTACGGCGCGCGAATCGTATTGCGGTGCTGGAAGGCGGGCGCATTACGGCGATTGGCAAGCACGAGGAATTACTCGATCTCTCACCTACCTATCGGCGCCTTTATCAGTTGCAGTTTATGGATGTTCCCGAACAGCTGGAGCCGGCATTGTGAGCCGACGAAAGGGAGTTGCGGAATGCCGCTCTACTCGATGACAGGATTTGCGCGCGTGCAGGCGCGTGTGAACGATCAGACGAACTATACGCTCAGCCTCAAGAGCGTGAACCATCGCTTTCTGGATGTGCAGTTGCGTTTGCCTTCCGGGCTGGATGCGCTGGAGATGGAGCTGCGGCGCGCTTTGAGGGAGCAGCTTGTCCGCGGGCACGTGGATGTGACGCTCTCAGTGGAGCGGTCTGCGCAACAGGCGGCTGGATTCAATCGCGAGCTGGTTGCCGGTTATCTCGATGCTTATCGGGCCGCGCAGAACGAGTTTGCGCTGGCGGGCGAGCCGGATTTGAATACAGTTCTCCGCATTCCAGGCGCGCTTGAGTCGAATCATCGCAACTCTAGCGAAGAAGAGGCTGCTACTCTTACAGCCAGTGTGCTGGAACAGATTGGTCCGCTGCTCGAACAACTCAAGGCTATGCGCGCGCGCGAAGGAGAAGCGCTGGAAGCGATTCTGAATTCTTCGCTCGACAGGCTTGCGCAGACAGTGGAAGGCGTTGCGCAACTCAGGCCGGAGGTGGAGCAGCGATACCAGGAGCGGCTGACGCAACGGCTGAGCGCCGCAGCCGGTTCGGAGTTCAGCCGCCAGCGGGTTCTGGAAGAAGTTGCCGTGCTGGTGGATCGCAGCGACATTGCGGAAGAGCTGGCGCGGATGACGACGCACATTGGCCACTTCCGCGAATTGCTTGGCGGCAGCGGCGAAGCGGGCAAGAAGCTCGACTTCCTGTTGCAGGAGATGAACCGCGAGGCCAATACGCTGCTCTCGAAGACCGGCGGCGTGGGCGGCAAGGGGACGCGTGTTACGGAGCTTGGGCTGGCCATGAAGGCCGAGATTGAAAAGATGCGCGAACAGGTTCAGAACGTGGAATAAGCCTCGGAGAATTCAGGAAAGGAAGACGCAAGCGAAAACGTGGCAGGCATTCTTTTTATCATTTCGGCCCCGTCGGGTTCCGGCAAGAGCACGCTGGTGAGCGAGCTGCGCAAGCAGGTCTCGGGCGTGGATTTTTCGATCTCGTGGACGACGCGGCCGCCGCGCGGCTCAGAAGAGCATGGGCGCGAATACTACTTTACCGACCGCGCGCACTTTGAAGAGATGATTGCGGCGGGTGAGTTCCTTGAAAATGCCGAGGTTTTCGGCAATTATTACGGCACGAGCCGGCGCTCGCTCGAAGAGGCGCGCAAACAGGGGCATGACCTGATTCTGGATATTGATGTGCAGGGGGCTTCACAGGTGCGCAAAACGATGCCGGAGGCTGTGAGCATCTTCATTATGCCGCCGAATCCAAAGGTTTTGCGCACGCGGCTGCGCAACCGCAGCCGAGCCGAGGGGCAGGTGAACGAGGCGGAGCTTTACCGCCGGCTGAGCGAGGCAAGCAAGGAGATTGAGAATTACGCCGGATACAGCTATATTCTCGTCAACGACATTTTGGACCGAGCGGTGGCGCAGTTGGAGGCGATCGTGCTTGCCGAGCGGTTCTATCGCAACAGCGAACCGATAACGTTTCGCTCCAGCAGGGTGCTTGAGGTGGCCGCGGCCTGCCGCCAGGCAAATTCTGCGGAGCGGTTGAAACCAGTGCTGGAGGCCTTCGGGATTCTGAATTCCACCGGCCAGCAGCAGTTGAACTTTGACGAGGATTCCGACCCGGACGAGGAGTAAGTCCGGCGGGAACAGGGGGATTGCAATGCAGGTTGAAACCGAGTTCGATTCCAATTACCGCAAGGTTCTGGTGGCGGCGCGGCGTGCGCGCCAGTTGCAGAACGGAACGCCGGCGCTTGTGGCGAGCCACTCCACCAAGGTCTGCCGCATCGCCCAGGACGAGATCCAGGCCGGCAAGATCGGATACGTCAAGAAGGACGATATTCCTGTGATGAAGCCACCGGTGGATGAGTCAGGTTTGCCGATTATGGTGTAAAGGCTGTGGACAGTTGCCGGTTTCTGTCCACTGTCTGCTGTTCTAAAATCTCTTTATGCGAGTCACGGTTGGCGTCTCCGGCGGCATCGCCGCGTATAAAGCTGCGGAACTGGTCCGCGCGCTCCAGCGGCAGGCGTTGGAAGTTCATGTTGTGATGACGGAAGCGGCTACGCATTTCGTTCAACCGCTTACTTTCGCCGCTCTTACCGGTCACCGCGTCATTACAAGCCTCTGGGATGAATCGGCCGCGGACAGCGGCTCGCCAATAGAGCACATCGACGAAGCGCAATGGACGGAAGCGCTGGTTGTTGCTCCTGCCACAGCTTCCATTCTTGCCAAATTTGCGCACGGCATTGCGGATGACTTTCTGACGACGATGTACCTGGCTACGCGCGCGCCTGTGCTTGTGGCACCGGCCATGAACGTAAACATGTGGGAGCATTCGGCGACACAGAACAATCTCGAAATCCTTCGCCAGCGCGGTGTCCGCGTTGTTGATCCCGGGACGGGCGACCTGGCCTGCGGCATGGTGGGCGCGGGGCGCATGGCGGAGCCGGAGAGCATCGCTGAAGCAATTCTGAATATGCTTGGCCATCGACACGATCTTGCCGGAGAGGCAGTTCTTGTAACCGCCGGAGGCACGCGCGAGGCGCTTGATCCGGTACGTTTTCTCGGCAACCGCTCCAGCGGCAAAATGGGCTATGCACTGGCCGAGGCTGCTCATGCACGCGGCGCGAAGGTCATTCTCATCAGCGGGCCTTCGCCGCTTTATCCGCCTGCCAACTGCGAGGTCATTCGCGTGACCACGGCAGAGGAGATGCGCGAGGCTGTGCTGGCGCGCATGGACGAGTCAAGCATCGTCATCAAAGCCGCGGCGGTAGCAGATTACCGGCCGGTTGTTGTCTCCGAGCAGAAGCTGAAGCGTACCGGGCCGATGACGCTGGAGCTTGCGCCGACGGAAGACATTCTTGCTGAAGTCATGCGCCGCCGTCACCCGGGACAGCTCGTTATCGGCTTTGCCGCTGAGACGGAAAACATTGCCGAAAATGGTCGCGCCAAGCTGCTGCGTAAAGGAGCAGACGCGATTGTGGTGAATGACGTGGCTGGAGCGAATGTTGGTATTGATGCCGACACAAACGCAGTGACTTTTCTCACGCTTTCCACGGCCACTGAGATGCCGGAGATGCCCAAGCGCAAGCTCGCCGACCGCATTCTGGACGAAATTCTCACCCTTCGCCGACCGAAGCAAATGGTGATGGAACTGGATGGCGCATCCGGCGCGATGCAGGCGCTGGAAGAAGCCGTTACCGTTCGCCGTCCCATCATTGTGGAGTAGCCGCGTGCCTGGACCGCTTGATTCAGCAACGCAGCAGGCTCTGGCCGCCCGGATGCGCTTCTATCGCGATCTGGGCTTGACGGAGCTTTATCGCCGTCCGGTTGATCCGGTGCTGCTTGAGAAGGTTGCACAGGCCGTAGCTGTGCGGCCTGAGTTGCCACAAGCCTCCGTTTCTCCTACTATCGAACCGGTTCCATCTCTGCACGAAGCACAGGAGTTAGCCATTCCACCACGTCAGCCATCTCCCGACCAGTTAGAGATTGCAGGACTCGTCGCGCCGCCCGTTGCGCCGCAGGACCGCATCGCTGCTCTTCGTGCCATTCAGGAGGACATTGGCGACTGCACGCGCTGTGCGCTTCACAAGGGACGCAACAAAATTGTCTTTGCTGATGGCTCGCCGGATGCGCGGCTGCTCTTTGTTGGCGAAGGACCGGGAGCAGACGAGGACAAGCAGGGACTTCCCTTTGTGGGCCGCGCCGGCCAGTTGCTTAACAACATGATTGCTGCCATGGGCCTCAAGCGCGAGGAGGTCTATATTGCCAACGTAGTGAAGTGCAGGCCGCCGAACAACCGCACGCCGGAGCCGGATGAGGCTAACACCTGCTCACCGTTTCTCTTTCGCCAGATTGATGTGGTGAGGCCGGAGGTGATCGTTGCGCTCGGGGCGACGGCGGCAACGTATCTGCTTGGGCATCGCCAGCCGCTGGCTGGCTTGCGCGGGCGCGTGCATAGCTTCCGCGACTCCAAACTCATCGTTACGTACCACCCGGCATTCCTGCTCCGCGATCCGCGCCAGAAAAAGGAAGCCTGGGCTGACCTGCAAATCGCCATGCGCGAGCTGGGGCTGAAGCCGCCGGCAAAGGGATAGACTGCGGTTTCGGCTCGTTGCTAATCCACCATGATCTCGCCCGGCAAAATCGGACGTGTCCTTGGCAGCTTGCCGCTCCATGCCGCGTAGCCCATTGCTGCAAGCGTTCCGGCATAGAACATAAGCTTGATGGCTGAGCCCGACTGCGTGGCTGCAAGTGGGTGGGGCATGAGTTTCCAAAGAATGAGTAGCAGCGTCTGTGCAATCGTGACGGACCATACCGAGCCGTAAAAGTAGCGTCGCTCTGTGCCTTCGTCTTTGGTGGAAAGGCCGACGCGCGGCAGCAGACCGAGCAAGCCCAGTAGCAGAATGAGCGTGCAAAGCGGCAGGTACGCATACTGATAGAGCTGCTTCATGACCCACGTGCCGGTGATAGTGGCCCATACGAGTCCGGCAAGATTGAGCAGCGCGAAGTTGAGCACAGCATTCCACGCAAAGGTGTAGCAGATGCGGCGGTAAAGCGGGTTTGGCCTGTCTTCATCGAAGCGCAGGATGTACGGTTTCGGCTCGCAGCCTGGCATCTGCCCGCACAGGAGCGCGATGCCCGTGCCGATTAGCACTGCCGCAAGCCATACCGAATTGATGAGGCTGAAGCCGTGAGCAAAAAGGCCGAAAGTCAGCGGTCCAGGCGTAAGAAAGAAGACCCAGATCCAGATTGGCCAATGCAGAGCACGATAGTAGCATTTGTTGCGCGTGCGGATTTTGCGTTCATCGGCATATTCAACAGGCCCTGAGTAGCGCATGGGCAAAGTTTTGCAAATGCGCAGCCAGTGGGTCAATCCCCTCATGCGAAGGTGAGGCATTATTCTGGCTTACGAAAGGGTTAAGGAGCATGAGGGTATTGCCATCGCGTGGAATCGGTCTCGCGTGCATTGTTTTTGCAACTGCAACAGCAGCTTTCGCTCAGGCTCCAAAACTTGCATTTACCTGGGACGATCTTCCGGCGCACAGCGTTCTGCCGCAAGGCGAGACGCGCGTCGATATCGGACGCAAAATTATTGTCGCGATGCAAGCTGCGCACATGCCGCCGGTGTATGGCTTTGTGAATGGCAGCTTTCTTCTGGACGAGCCGCTCTCCGCACCGATGCTCACGGAATGGCGCAAGGCCGGGCTCATGCTGGGCAATCATACGTGGTCGCACATGGACCTCAACCAGAGCTCGATGGCCGCGTGGGAGGCGGACGTGCTCAAGAATGAGCCGGTTCTGGAAAAATATGCCAACGGCATCGACTGGCACTGGCTGCGTTTCCCGTTCCTTTCAGAAGGCGACACGCCGGAGAAACGTGACGCCATTCGGCAGTTTCTGGCCGCGCACGGGTACAAGATTGCCGATGTGACGATGGACTTCGGCGATTACATGTACAACGAGCCGTATGCGCGCTGCGTAGCGAAGAAAGATGACGCGGCGATCAAGCAGCTCGGAGAGAGCTATTTGAAGATCGCAGACCAAACGATCGACAACAGCCGCGCGATTGCGATCTCGGAATATGGGCGCGAGATTCCTTATGTGTTGCTGATGCACGTGGGCGCGTTTGATGCGCGGATGCTGCCGCGGCTGATTGCGCTCTACAAGAGCAGGGGATTCCAATTCATCACGCTCGAAGAAGCGGAGAAAGATCCTGTTTACGCGAGTGACATCGATCCGTCGCTGCCTGCCCCCAAGTTGCTCTATTATCCGCCGATGCCGCCGGACCCGCCACAGCCGGATATGGATCTCGATGCGGTGTGTAAGTAGTTACATGAGGCGGCGGCGAACGAGATCGAGCGCCTGTTGCGCGGCCCACTCACGCACGCGCGTGCGCGAGCCGCGAAAGTTGCGTTCGAGTACGTCCGTTTTCTGCGCGTCGCCGACGGCGATGTAGACGAGCCCGACGGGTTTGGTTTCCGTGCCGCCGCCGGGACCGGCAAGGCCGGTGATGCCGAGGCCGATGGTTGCGCCGGTACGCCTGCGAATGCCTTCGGCCAGTGCGCGGGCCACTTCTTCGCTAACGGCTCCGTGCTGTTCGATCAGTTCGGGAGGCACGCCGGCGAATTGTGTTTTGAGCTCATTGGAATAAACGACCACGCCGCCGAGAAACGATCGCGAACTTCCCGGGACCGACGTGATGCGCTGCGCAATGAGGCCGCCGGTGCAGCTTTCCGCTGTGGCCAGCGTAGCCTGGCGCAGGCCGAGATAGTAGAGAACGATCTGTTCGAGCGATTCGTCGTGGGAGGAGTAGAGCCAGTCGTCGAGGACCTCCTCCATCTTGCCGGCGAGCTCATCGACGCGCTGCTGGGCTTGCGCCTGATTCTTCTTGACGCAGTGCAGCAGAAGTTGAATGTCGCCGTTGTGCGCAAGGATGGTTGTCTCGACGTCTGCATAAGTGGTGTAAATGGGGGCAAGCAGCTTGTCGGCTTGCGACTCAGGGATCATGGCGGCCTTGAGCGAGCGCTTGGCCAGCGAGCGTTTGGGCAAGGCTTCGCGGAGATGGGGAATGCACTCGGCCTCAAAGAGCGGCTTGCACTCACTGGGCGGGCCGGGGATGAGCATGATGAGCTTGCGGAAGCCTTCGAAGTCGATGTCGAGCCACTGGCCGGGCGCACTGCCGTTGGCGTTGGGCAGCAGCACGGCGCCTTCGATCAGGTCGGCCTGTTTGAAATTGTTGTCAGGAATTGGGATTCGCCATGCCGCCATGCGCGTGGCCAGCGCGGCTACCTGCGAGCCGTCGCGCTTGAGCTTTACGCCGAGTGTTTCGGCGACAGCCTCGCGCGTGAGATCATCTTCGGTCGGGCCGAGGCCGCCCATTAGCACAATAATGTCCACGCGGCCAAGTGCCGTGCGGAAGGCGCTCACCAGGTCTTTGCGCCGGTCGCCGACGATGGTCTTGAAGGTGACGGTAACGCCGAGCTCGTTCAGCTTTTCGGTGAGAAAGAGGGAGTTGGTATCCTGCCGGTGTGGAGTCAGCATCTCAGAGCCAACGGCGATGATTTCCGATTTCATGAAGATGCGCTCGAGCTCCCGGCTCTAAAAAAGATTTTGTCCTTCTACGCCAAGGTCCACATCGTAGACAGCCTGATTGGTTGCCAGAACCGCGGTGCCGAGGGGAGAAAATGCCAGACCGACGAGGTTTGCGCCGGCGAGGGCCAGGGATGCTTCGCCTTTTTCCGTTACGCGCACAATACCGCGCCGTCCGCGCACGCACGCGGCCACGTAAATGCTACCGTCTTGCGCTACGGCCAACCCTTGCGGACGGCCGAGGCCGCGATACCACTCGCGTGCGTCGCCGTGCGGTGTGATGGCGTAGATGGCGTCATTCGATCCGAGCGTGGGGCCGGTGACGTAGAGCGTGCCTGCCGCGTCGATGGCCAGATGATAGGCCGATACGCTTGGTTCCAGCGTGGCGTGCACAAAAATCTGCCGTTCGGGATTGATCTTGAAGACAGTGCCGCTGCGGTCGCCCACATAGAGGTTGCCTTCAGCATCAAAGGCTGCTCCGGTGGCGATCCCCATGCCTTCGGCGTAGATGGTGAACTCACCGGCCGCATCGACGCGATAGACGATGCCCTCGGCGCGCGAGGTGACGAAGAGATCGCCCTCAGGATTGAAAGCCAGCCCCGTCGCGTTCAGGATGCCAGTGACGAATGGCGTGCTACGCCCATCCGGGCTGATTCGGACGACGGAGACGGGCGTGGATTTGCCGCGCGGGCCGGAGATGGTGGCGTAGATCATTCCCGAGCGGCTCACGGTGGGGCTTGTGACGGGGTGTAGGCCGGCGCTCAGCTCGCGCGCAACGCGTAGCGGCGCTGAAGCGGTTGCGCCGTCTGCAGCACGTACTTCCACCAGGCCAGTTGCTGCCGGGTCAGGCACGCGGAAAGCCAGCCGCGCGGGCCGGCTCATCAGCACCTGCGCGGTTTCGCTATCGAAAGAAACAGCAGGAACAAGAAATCCGCTCGGCCCAAGATTGGCGCCGATCAACTCGACTTCGCTGCCTGGGAGCGCAGCGGCGGGGAAGACATCGTCAATACGCGGAGCCTGACTGGCAGGCTCAAAGGATGCGGATTGGCTGCGCACTCGCGGCATATCGTCTTCGACGTGCTAAAACCAGATTCGAATCAACGCGCCGATACCCCAAGCATACAACCCTGCGGCCAGATCGTCGAAGACGATTCCCCAGCCTTCGGGCAGGCTTTCAAGCTGGCGCACGGGCGAAGGCTTGAGAACGTCGAAGACGCGAAAGAGAAAAAGCGAAATGAGCGCGTGCTTCCAGTCAAATGGTGCACCGAGCAGCGCAACCCACTGTCCGGCGACTTCATCGATGACCACAAAGCGAGGGTCGTGGATGCCGCTTTCGCGCGAAGCGATGGTTGCCGCCGGAACGCCAAACGCGACGGCGAGCACGATTCCCGCAAAGAGGATCAACTGCATGGCGATGATGCCAGGATGAAAGGTCCATGCGGCAATGGCCCAGAGCAGCACCGCGGCTGCCGAACCCCACGTGCCAGGCGCAGGTTTGCACAACCCTGCGCCGAAAAAAGTGGCTACAACCCATGCCCAGAACGTTTTGTGTGATGCCTCAGAGCTAGTTTTCATAGGATTTCTTGTCGTGTCCGCCGGAGAGGTTGCCCAAATCTTCCAGCACTTCAGGATCGAGCACCGGCGAGCTGATCTTGTAGGTGCCTGATGCCCATTTGCCGAGGTCGATCTTTCTGCAGCGGTCGCTGCAGAAAGGGAAATCTCCATCCTTGGGCTGCACCAGCATTCCGCAGGTGGGGCAGCGCAGAATCTTCACGGCTCTCTTTTTGGCAGGCATAAGTTTCTGCTCCCAGTCTAAAGCGCGGGCGAAGTGATGCGCGCTACTACATCGTATTCGTGCGCCTCGGTGATCTCGGCTTTATAGAAACGGCCCGCAGTGAGCGCTTCGAGGTTGCCAAAGTCGTTAATGTAGACCTTGCCGTCAATCTCCGGCGCGTGGAATTGCGTGCGACCTTCCCACAGGAGCGGCGTTTCTTCGCTTTCGCCTTCGGCGAGAATGATAACCTCGCGGCCTACCCACTGTTGCCTGGCACGCTTGCTGATGCCTTGCTGGAGCTTCATCAGGCGGCGCTTGCGGGCTTCGATAGTGCGTTTTGAGACCTTTGCGTCGAGCGCGTGCGCCCTGGAGCCTTCTTCATCGGAGTAGCTGAAGACGCCTAGCCAGTCGAATTTTGCTTCCTGGATGAAGTCTTCGAGGATGGCGATGTCTTCTTCAGTTTCGCCGGGGAAGCCAACGATAAATGAGGTACGCAGCACGATGCCGGGGACGGCTTTGCGGACTTTCTCGACGGTTTTGAGGAAGATTTCCGCGCCGGCTCCGCGCTTCATGGTTTTCAGTACGGCGGGCGAAGCATGTTGCAACGGCACGTCGAGATACTTGCAGATGTTGTCGTGCTTTGCGATGGTTTCTAGCAGCTTGCCGGTAATTCGGTTCGGATACGCGTAGAGAAAGCGCAGCCAGCGCAAGTTGGGGATTCCCGCTAATTTGTCGAGCAGTGTGGCGAGGCCGTCCTTGATGCCGAGATCTTCGCCGTAGCAGGTGGTGTCTTGGCCGATGAGCGTGATCTCTCCGACACCGCGCTCAACAAGCTGACGCGCTTCCGCGACTACCGATTCAAAGCGCCGCGAGCGGAACTTGCCGCGCAGGTTGGGAATCACGCAGAAGGTACAAGGGTGGTCGCAACCTTCGGCAATTTTGATATACGCAGAAGTTTTTCCAGTTGAGACCAGGCGCGGCGTTGTCTCGTCGTAAAGATACGTGGGCAGAAGATACGAGGCGCCTTGCCACTCGTCGCGGTTGAAGCGGCCCTGCGTTTCGCGATGGTCGCCTTCGGCGCGGAAGTGCGTTCCTGCTAATGCTTCTTTGCCTGCGTGAACCGCTGCGCTGCCGGTGAGAATCGTGAATGGCGAAGGCGCAACGGACTTCTGTTCGATGCCTGCGGCTTCTAGAATCGATTCGATCTCGCCGGTGCCGACTACTGCATCCACTTCTGGAATGCTTTTGCGAATCTCATCGCGGTAGCGCTCGACGAGGCAGCCGGCGACGATGAGCTTGGTTGCACGGCCTTCCGTCTTGTGGCGGACCATTTCGAGGATCGTGTCAACGGACTCCTGCTTGGCGGTATCGATGAAGCTGCATGTGTTGACGACGAGGATGTCAGCTTCATCGGGCTTTGCCGTCAGCCGTGCGCCAGCACGGTCCAGCAAGCCCATCATCACTTCGGAATCGACAAGGTTCTTCGGGCATCCCAGCGAAACAAAACCCACTACGGGGTTCGATTTCGGCGCGATTGTGGCCGCGCGCTCTTCCATTTTTTCTTCTACGAAACTCACTCCTCTATTGTATCGGGATATAGAATTTCCTGCGCTTTTTCGTTGCTCTGTTCGACTTGTGTAGAGACTGAGGGATTCGCGAAAATCGGATCGAGCAAGAATGGCGCCGAAGGCGCAGTCCGCCCCACGCGTAGTGGTAAAATCAGTTAGTGCCGGGTCCTACGCGACGTAATCCCGCCAACCCCGCCAGGTCCGGAAGGAAGCAACGGCAACGGGCTAGTACGGGCGCAGTAGGTCACCCGGCGCTTTTTTGCGCCGTGGGCGCTCTTGTGAAGGGCTTGCGTATGCCTTTCATCGTGTTCTGCTACGGTTTCGACCGTGCCTGCAGTGGTTGTAAGGAGATTTGCTTTGACTCTCGCCGTGCGTCCCGTGGTGGGCCGGCGCGCCAAGATTACGGCGCTCGGAACTTATGCTCCCCCGCAAGTGCTGACCAACAAAGACCTGGAAAAGCTGGTTGAAACTTCGGATGAGTGGATTGTTACGCGCACGGGTATCCGCGAACGGCATGTGCTGGGCAAGGGGCAGGGTGTGAGCGACATCTGCACCGAGGCGGCTAAGAAGTGCCTGGCTGCGCGCGGGATTGAGGCTTCTGAGGTTGAGGCGATTATCGTTGGCACGGTTACGCCGGACATGATGTTTCCTTCGACGGCCTGCCTGGTGCAGACGAAGATCGGCGCGACGGGCGCCTGGGGCTTTGATGTTTCGGCGGGCTGTTCGGGGTTTGTTTACGCGCTGCAGGCAGGTGTGAAGCTGGTGGAGAGCGGCGCGCATTCCAAGGTGCTTGTTTGCGGTGCGGACGCGAATACGCGCATGACGGACTATACCGACCGCGCGACTTGTGTGCTCTTTGGCGATGGCGGCGGCGCTGTACTGATTGAGCCTTGTGAAGACGGTGAGGTTGGCTTTATCGACTTTGTGCACGAAATCGACGGCTCCGGCGGCCCTGCGCTCAACCTGCCTGCAGGCGGCAGCCTCAACCCGTCCACGCATGAGACGATCGATAGGCACATGCACTACATCCACCAGGATGGACCAACGGTTTACAAATTTGCCGTGCGTAAAATGGCCGAGGCCACGCTGAAGGTGCTGGAACGCAACGGCATTGACGGCAGCCAGCTTGGAGCCTTCATACCGCATCAGGCCAATTTGCGCATCATCAACGCCACGGCGGAGCGCCTGGGCATGGACCCGAGCCGCGTCATCATTAACATCGACAAATTCGGCAACACTTCGGCGGGTACGATCCCGCTGGCCATGCAGACGGCGGCCGATGAGGGCAAACTCCACAAGGACGATCTTGTGCTTCTGGCCGCTGCCGGCGCAGGCTTCACCGTGGGTGCGGCGCTTCTGCGCTGGGAAATCTAAAAGCTGGTTTTGCAGCTTTCGGCGTTTAGTACAAAATCGCACCTCTTCTTTGCGTATTTCGCGAAGCATGAGATAGAGCTGACTGAACTGCTAACCTCGCCTGCATCCGGCTTCCACGCCTGGAAACGCCGGCTTATGTTGCGGCAATACACCTGCCTCTGCCGCCATGCGATAGAAGCTCTTCATTCCCTCGATGCACTCCTCGTCGAGCACATAGTGGATATTTTCGGTCAGGTAGGTACGAATTGTTGCCGCGGACAGTGGCATCTTTTGAGACCACTCCACAACCAGCGCATCCACATTCGCCATACCATGATCGCGGGAGCAGATTAGATCCTCCGCAGCACGCTCGTCTACGCCTTCCCGCGCAGCCCATACGGCAGAGATGAAGGGAAGCCCCGTGAGTGAGCGCCACTCATGCGCGAGATCGTGATAGGTGAGTTCTTCACCGGTGCGCTCGCGACGGTTAGCCTGCTCTTCGAGTGCCATCAGGGCGGGATCGCCGATGACTACGGCAGCGTCCGCCTGTTCGAGCATGACGTCAAGATCGGCAGCCATGGGTAGGAACCGCGCATCGACGTTGTTCCACTTGCGCAGGAGCAGCCGCGCGTAGACCACGGTCGTCCGGCTCGCAGTGTCGGCGGCGATGGTGCGGATTGCGGAGAGTTCCTGTGCGGTGCGGCGCACTAAAAGCAGCGAGCGCACGCGGCCTTTCGATGCGATGGTGCAGCCGGGAAGGATGCGCAGATGCGGGTTTGCGGGGAGCGCCGCAATCGGCACCAGGCCGAGATCAGCTCTGCCAGAGGCCAGGCTGTCGGCACACTCCGAGGGCAGCATCCAGTCGAGGCGGTAGCGTTTAGAGAGTTCTTCGTTGAGCGGCGGATGGTCGAAGTCCCATATCAGCGGCGCGGGGTTCAGAAAGCGAATGGCGGCAATGCGAAGCCGTGTATCGTTAGTTTGCTCCACTCTTCCAGTGTAAATCCGCAGTTCGAGTTGCGGTTCGGTTCCATGCGCCGCGCTTGACTTCCAGAACCCTTCCAGCGTAACTTGAGCGCAAATTCCATAGAAAATTCCAAGCAGCACACTGAAGCATTTTTCCCCGAGAGTCTGTGCTCAAGGAAGGGCTTTCTCCGAATGGCTACACTCTCGCAGAATCTAGCTCCATCTTCGCCACAAATTGACGATGACCGTCTCGCGTGGCTTGCACTGGCGCTTACGCCGGGGCTTGGGCCGCGGCGAATTCTTGAAGCGATGCGACAGCTTGAAGCGCCCAGCCAGATCTTTGGCCTGCCGCTCACTGAGCTTGAGGCGCTGCGCTTTCCGGCAGAAGCGGTGCAGTTTCTCTTTGACGGCAAGGCGCGCCATGTCGCGGAAGAAGAGTGGGCTGCTGTCAACGCGCAGGGAGGCACGATCATTACTTACGGTTGCACGGAATATCCGGCTCGGCTCAAGGAGATTTACGATCCTCCGCCGGTTTTGTGGGCTCGCGGGGATGTGAAGCTGCTTGCGCGACCTGCGATTGCTGTTGTCGGCACGCGCCATCCGTCCCCTTACGGATCGGGGATGGCGGAGATGCTTTCGCGCGATCTGGCTGCACACCGGCTGTTGATTGCCAGTGGCATGGCTCGCGGTGTTGATACCTATGCTCACAAGGGGGCACTTGCGGCAAGGATGCCTACGCTTGCCGTGTGGGGGACTGGGATTGACGTGATTTATCCCAAGGAGAACAAGAAGCTGGCAGAAGAGATTCTGGCCGGAGGAGGGGCGATCATCAGTGAAGTCCCGCTCGGTACATTTCCCGCCGCACAGAATTTTCCGCGCCGCAACCGTATTTTGAGCGGTCTCAGCATTGGCGTTCTTGTTGTCGAAGCGTCGGAAAATTCCGGCACGCGTATTACCGCGCGGTGCGCCGCGGAGCAGAACCGCGATCTTTTTGCCGTTCCCGGCAACGTGACCAGCAAGGGCTCGTGGACTCCCAACATGTTGATTCGGCAGGGAGCTAAGCTTGTTGCTACGTGGGAGGACATCTGGGATGACCTGTCTTCGCAGCTACGCAGCAATCTCGAATCTGAATCCTCCTCTGCATCCAAACCGGAATCTCCCGCATCTTTATTGCCTGATCCGGTGCTGAGGCCCGAAGAGGCGCTTGTGCTGGAGGTGCTGCGGGCTGACGAGTCGCTCCAGATTGACGAAATTCTGGAGCAGCTTGAGACCCAACTGACCTCCTCCGAGGTATTTACGGCCATTTTTGAATTGGAAATGGCGGGCCGTATTCGCTCACTGCCGGGGAAGAATTATGTACGCGTCCTGTAGTGGGGAGTTTTCCCAATCTGGACAGAATTGTGGATTTCTTCGTGTGAGTTTTCTCACGTTTGAATCTATTTCCGCGTACAGTGTTGGAATTATGGAGGCGAAAATTTCGTTCCCTGCGAGTGGAAACGGCCCCGCCTTCCGTGATAGTGTCCAATTTTCGCGCCTAATTTCCAGCGGGCTTGAAACTCCGGCTTGGAGATGGCACAGCCGCGCACAGCGGCCGGACAAATTTTTGGCTATGACGGAAAACGCCTCACCGAGTCCAATGGCTCGAAACGGGGTTAGCAGCAGCAAGTAAGGTTGAAAAGCAGAATTCATGGCAACAAACAACGCAATGAGCAGATCTCTGGTGATCGTCGAGTCGCCCGCCAAGGCCAAGACGATCGAGAAATATCTTGGCAAGGGCTTTGAGGTACTGGCCTCGGTGGGCCACATTATGGACCTGCCGAAGAACGATCTTGGAGTGGAACTGAAGAAGCGCACCTTCGAGCCGACACTTGAAGTCTCTCCCGGCAAAGAGAAGGTTGTAGCGCAACTCAAAAGGGCCGCTGCGAAGGCCGATCACGTCTATCTCGCCCCTGACCCTGACCGCGAAGGTGAGGCTATCGCGTATCACCTTGCGTTGCAGCTAGGCAAAACGTCGGCAGAGAAGAAAAAGATTCAGCGTATCACCTTCAACGAAATTACGAAGAAGGCCGTGCAGGAGGCGTTTGACCACGCGCGCGATGTGGACCAGAACCTTGTCGACGCGCAGCAGACGCGCCGCGTCCTCGACCGCTTGGTCGGCTACCAGATTTCGCCGCTCCTGTGGGACAAAGTTCGCCGCGGTCTTTCAGCGGGGCGTGTGCAGACGGTTGCCGTGCGCCTGATTGTGGAGCGCGAGCGCGAGATCGGCGCTTTCCAGCCAGTTGAATACTGGACGCTCGATGCGCTACTCCATATTGAGAAGCAGCCGGACAAAAAGCTGAAGGCGCGCTTTGTCGGCATCGACGGCGAGCCTGTTCGCGTGCCCAACGGCAAAGATAGGGACGGCAAGGACGCTTTCATTTCCAATGCACTCGGCAGCAAGGACGCGATGGATGCGGTGATTGCCGATCTTGACGGCGCTAACTGGTCGCTGGTTTCCGTTGAGTCGCGCACGCAGCAACGCCGTCCTCTTGCGCCGTTCATCACGAGCCAGCTCCAGCGCGATGCGGCTTCGAAGCTCGGCTTTAATGTTCGCCGCACGATGGGCGTGGCGCAGAGGCTTTATGAAGGTGTCGATCTTGGTCCCGAGGGTACGACCGGCCTCATCACGTATATGAGAACGGATTCGCCGCGTGTGGCGCCGGAGGCCAAGACCGCGGCTCGCGAGTGGATCGGCAAGAACCTTGGGCCGCAATACCTGCCTGAGACGCCCAATACGTATAAAGGCAAGAAAGACGCGCAGGATGCGCACGAGGCGATTCGCCCGACGGATGCTTCGCGCACGCCGGAGTCGATTGCGAAGTATGTGACTGATGAGCAGCTCAAGCTCTACCGGCTCATCTGGCAGCGCTTTGTGGCTTCGCAGATGACGCCGGCTGTTTTCGATGTGACGACGGCGAAGATCGCGGCTGTCTCGAAGAAATCGGGCAAGACGTATGATTTCCGCGTCTCCGGCTCGGTGCTGCGTTTCGACGGCTTCCTCAAGGTCTATGAGGTTGCGGAAGATAAGGACGAAGACGACGAGTCGAAGAACAAGTTGCCTGTCCTTGATGGCGTAAAGGCGCTCGTGAAGGACGAGCTTGCGCCGGAGCAGCATTTCACCTCCCCGCCGCCGCGCTACAACGAAGCGTCGCTGGTGAAGGTGCTGGAAGAGCGCGGCATCGGACGGCCGTCTACTTACGCGTCGATCATCAACACGATCCAGGACCGCGAGTACGTTACAAAGATCGCAGGGCGCTTCTATCCGACGGAGATCGGCATGGTAGTTTGCGACCTGCTGGTCAAAAATTTCCCCTACATCTTCGACACGCAGTACACTGCGAAGCTCGAAACCGAGCTCGACGATATTGAAGACGGCAAGGAGAAGTGGACCGATCTGCTCAAGGGCTTCTATGGCTACTTTGAGGACGAGCTCAAGGACGCCGAGAAGAAAATGGAAAACATCAAGCGGATGGAGCAGGTCACGGACGAGAAGTGCGAGATCTGCGGCTCTCCACTGGTCTTGAAGTGGGGCAAGTTCGGTAGCTTCTATGCCTGTTCGGCTTATAACAAAAAAGATCCCAGCTCCTGCACATTTACCAAAGAGAACACGGCCAACAAGCCGGATCTCAATACGCCCGAGGCGCAGGAGGCGACCGAGCAGGAAGAGTATTGCGAGAACTGCGGCAAGGTGATGGTGATGCGGCGCGGGCCGTTCGGCATGTTCCTGGCCTGTCCGGATTACAACGCTGATCCGCCGTGCAAAACCTTCCGCAAACTGAGCCAGAAGCAGCAGCAGAAGCAGTCTGCGCCGCAGCCTACGGGCGAAGCTTGTCCTGTTTGCGGCAAGCCTCTGGTGCTGCGCCAGGGGGCTTACGGCGAGTTTGTTTCCTGCTCCGGTTATCCCAAGTGCAAGTACGTTAAGCAGAACCTTATTGAGGGGTTGAAGTGTCCAAAGTGCGGCACGGGCGACATCGCCGAGCGCAAGGCACGGCGCGGCAACCTCTTCTGGGGTTGCACGAATTATCCAAAGTGCGATTTCACTTCAAACTTCAAACCCGTGGCGGAAAAATGCCCCAAGTGCGGCAGCACGTACCTGCTCGAGAAGACGCTCAAGGACGGGGTTTACCTCGTCTGCCCGAACCGCAAGAAGACGGCCGAAGAAGAAGCTACGGCATCCAGGCGACGTGGGAAGAAAGCAGAAGAACCTGCAGCGCCGGCAGCGGGGGTTTGTCACTACGAGCGCCGCATCGGCGACGTTCCGCCGCCCACGGCGGAAACTCGCGGGCCTGTTGTCGAAAAAGCAGTAAAGAAGGAGTTGCAGCCGGCTTAATCGGTTTTGGCTGCAACTTTCATCGAAAACCTCCGCTGTATCCGTATTAGGATGGGCAGCGGAGGCTTTTCATGGAAAGCGTTCTTGCCACTCCGGCCGATGCGGACATTATCCTGAAGCTTTACGACCTGCGCCGCGAAGAGGTGATGCGCAAGGCACGCCTCTGGATTGCCAACGAATTCTGGCCCTCCACAGCCGCCGAATACTTTGCCGTGGCGGCAAATTCCGCTGATCCGCACAATGCTTACATCCGACAGGTTAATTCCTACTGGGAGATGGCTGCGGCTTTTGTACTGCATGGCGCTGTTTCCGCCGATCTCTTCATTGACTGCAACCAGGAAGGTTTCTTCCTGCTGGCAAAATACGCACCCATTCTTGAAGAAGTCCGCCAGCGCAACCCGTTCTTTATGGTCAAGACTTCGGAACTGGTCAAGCGCTATCCCGCCGCTGCAGTTCGTTATGAGGCTGCGCGCAAAAATACCGAGGCCATGCGCACCCGGATACAGGCCGAGGCGAAAGCCTGATCCGATGCGCCCCACACCGTGCCGCACTTGCAGAAATCGTGCTGTAGGGAGCATGATGGTATGGCACTCAACTCACAACCCTGGAGGTTGGTCGTGAAGCGCATATTCGTTTTCGCCGCAGTTGCTCTCACTTTCGCCGCTTTCTCTGCCCAGGCCAGCGCGGCCCGGATTGTTGGCTGGATATCCGATTCGATGTGCGGCGCCAAACACGCCGGCACCGGGGCTGCCTGCGTCAAGAAATGTGTCGAGGGCGGCATGGCTCCGGTCTTCGTGGACTCTGCCCAGAAGGCCGTCTGGAAGATCGACAACCCGGATGCCGTAAAGGGCTACTATGGCGCCAAGGTGGTGATTCACGCCACGGCCGATGATGCGGCCAAGTCGGTCCACATCGATTCGATCGAAGCTGCCAAGTAACAGGGGCTGCCAGATAACGGCAATTTAGGGCCGATCTTGATTCCCGGACTACTTTTCCTCCGGGATGGCCCTCGACCCCTCGGCTGACTTCTGCTAATGTCGTATGGACTCCGCCTCTGTGCCAGAGCCGGTGCGGCGGCGGCAAGTCCGTTGAAGTTAGACAAGCAGAAATTGGACAAGCCGATGGCGAAAGCAATCTGGAACGGCAAAGTGATTGCCGAGAGCGACACGACCGAGGTCGTGGAAGGGAATGTTTATTTCCCCGAATCCAGTATCAAGCGCGAGTATTTCCGTTCCTCCAGCAGCACCTCCACATGCCCGTGGAAGGGGCAGGCGCGTTACATGAGCCTCGTGGTGGACGGGCAGGAAAATCCCGATGCCGCGTGGTACTATCCCGACCCCAAGCCGGCTGCGCGTAAGATCAAAGGCTACATAGCTTTCTGGCGCGGCGTTGAAGTGGAAAAGTAGGTTTCCCGCTCCATGCGTGCTGCCTCTTTTCCTGCTGCGGCTGAGCTGGCTGCGGTTTGCCTTTTTGCCATTCTCTCTGGCGCCCTCTCCGGGTGCACGGTGTGGCAGAGTGCCGCGACGGCTCCGGCGGTTGCACCTGCGCTCTCCGGGGATGCGGCTCATCCGGGTCGCACGCAGGGGTGGGTGGATACAAAGCTCTACTTCGGTCTTGGGCCGGCGGAGCATCCTGGACAGGGGATCAGCGAGGCGCGGTGGCGCGAGTTTCTGGATCGGGAGGTTACGCCTCGCTTTCCGGATGGGTTGAGCGTCCTGGATGTCTACGGGCAATGGCAGGGCAAGAATGAGACTGCTCCGGAACGGCTGCGCTCCAAGTGCCTGATGATCGATTACCCGAATACGCAGGCGAACCGGGACAAGATTGAGGCGATTCGTGCGGCGTGGAAACAGATGACCGGGGATCAGTCAGTTCTGCTGGTGACTGAGCCGGCGGATGTGTCTTTCTAGCTGATCTGACGCGGTTCTTGCCTATCCTCTCCTGTTTGCGGTGAGATTTAGCTTTCTAAGAGATTGATTTTAGGGGTGTTGTGGTTGATTTCACAGCGGCTGTGGAGTTTCTGTGCCGTGGCTGGCCTGCGAGGCTATGGCGATGCGTTTGCTAAGTCATTGATTTTTTGTAGGTTGTGATTCCGGTTTTGCTGCGAGTTGCACAACGGCACATAGATGACAGCCGTGGGGTTTGTCTTTTTTCTTCCTAAGACTCTTTTTTTTCAAGCGGCTAGAACTTTACCACCATTTCTTTGGTGAGGGCGAGAAGCTTGCGGATGTTGAAGGGCTCCTGGCGGACGCGGCCGGAGGATTCCTTGAGTAATTCGGTGTGAAGGGTGACGGCGGCACCGGGATGGACGCGGGCCGAGCGGCGGCCGAGCTTGGAGAGGGTCATACGGAATGAGCTGGCCGTCGTATGGTAAATTCATAGAGACGAATTCCCTTTTCCCTGGAGAGGTGGCCGAGTGGTTGAAGGCGCACGCTTGGAAAGCGTGTTTAGGGGAAACTCTAACGTGGGTTCGAA
>JASHPD010000367.1 GCA_030038315.1 Acidobacteriaceae bacterium | reverse complement strand
CGTCGGATCGAGATTCTCCGAATACACATGCTTCGGAATGCTGTCGATCTCCGGCAGAGGCGCAGTCTGCGCACGCTCAGCAGCCTCAGCCACTTCGCGGTCCCAGGATTCCTCCAGTTCCGCAACCTGCTCCGTCGTCAGAATCCCTTCCTGCAGCAGCCGAGCCTGCATCCGCGCCAGTGGATCGCGCAGCGCATCGGCCTCGCGCTCAGTGGCAGAGCGGTAAAGCCTGTCATCATCGGAGAGCGAGTGCGAATAAGGCCGGATCACATGCCCATGCACCAGCGCCGGCCCTTTGTCCGCGCGGCAGTGCTCCGCCGCCGCCTGAAAAGCGCGCAAACTGGCCTCCGGATCAGTACCATCCACTTCCGCAAAAAAGAAATTCGGAAAGTTTGCCACCAGGTGCGAGATATTCCCACCCGGCGTATTCACTTCCACCGGCACGCTAATGGCATAGCCATTGTCTTCCACGCAGAAAATCACCGGCAGCTTCTTATTCGAAGCTGTGCTGATCGCCTCCCAGAACTCGCCCTGCGAAGTCGATCCCTCGCCCACACACGCCAACGCAATCTCATCGCCGTGAAACTCGACATCCTCAAAGGCGCGGTAATCATCCGGCGCTTTTTCCGCCGCCTCAGGATGGCGGCTGAAGTAGCGTCCCGCTTCAGCGCAGCCCACCGCATGAAGAATCTGCGTAGCCGTCGAAGACGAAGTGCTGACGATGTGTAGCGGCCTGCTGCTCCAGTGTGTCGGCATCTGCCGTCCGCCGCTGGCCGGGTCGGTTGCCGCACCCACGGCCTGCAGGAACATCTCCTCTGGTGTAACGCCCAGCGTAAGGCAAAGCGCCCGGTCACGATAGTAGGGGAAGAACCAGTCATAGCCGGCTCTGAGCGCCAGCGCCGCGCCCACCTGCAGCGCCTCGTGCCCGGCACCCGAAATCTGGAAGAAAATCTTCTGCTGGCGCTTGAGCATGATCTCGCGGTCATCGATGCGCCGCGAGACATACATCAGGCGGTAGAATTCAACAAGCGTCTGCGGGCTCAGGCTGCCGGTCGAAGAAACGGTCTCGGGTGCACGAATGCCGGATACAGCAAGTCCCATTTGCGTCTCACCCCCTTTGCAGCCCAGGCTTTCAGGTGCCTGCCCAGATAGAAAAACCACCCCTGATTGTACTATTTGATGCGGCTTTTGCGTTGCCGATTGCAAGCTGTGGACATTAGGGTTCGCTATTCATCAAGTTACTTCGGGGACTTACCGCCATGCCTTCAACGTAGCTCATCCTTTCCTTCACATTGCGGGCCAGTTTTTCAATTTCGGCAATCTTTTTCATTTGCTCGGCGGGAGAAATGCTGTTTCTTTTCTCCGTCAGATCGTTGTTCAGCTCGCGCGCCAAAGCCAGCAACCTGGCGGCGTCAGAGACCATCGCCTTCTGCCGCGCTGTGTTGAGCAGGCGCAGACGACGCATCGCCTGCATCCCATCCGGCGGGCCGACTTCCGAACCATCGTCGGGAAAGTGTGGATTGACCGGCGCCTGGGGAAAGATCACCTCACCGGACGATTGCGCTGAAGCTGCAAGAGACGCACAGGCAAGGATCAAAAGAGCCGGCACATACCAAAGGCGCCCGAACTGGCGTAGCGAAAAACGAGTCATTTTTGCGGCCCTCCCTACTTTTCTCCGCTATTGCCGGTAGTCCCGGCCCTGATTGCGTCCTTCATGCCGTGCGCCATTAGCTCGATCTCATTCGCCTTGCGAATGACCGCGATGGAGAGCACATCCTTATTTGTCTTATCGATCTCGGCCTTCAGTTCCGTGGCCAATTTGAGCAACCGGACGCTCTCAACAGCCATCAGATTTGCGGGCGGAGACGGTGCGGAGCCCTTCAGCGTTTGTTTTCCAGCTTGCGCCGCATCCGCAGCGCTTCCGGCCTTTGCCGCAGCCGTCGAAGCCTTCTGCGTTGCAACCGAAGGTGCCTGCCCCAGAGTGCATGGGATAGCCGCAACGGACAGAACCACGAACGTCAGAGCGGAATACAGAGCAAAGTCCAGTCTTGATCGCATGGTGATACCCTTCCCTGGAAGCCGCGAGCGGGCAAGCCCACCCCATCTTTTTACACCCGCTCCAATCTCTCTTTCGACCGTATCTTTGTGTAGGGCCAAAATGCCCCTGTCCGCGGATTTCTTTTGGCAGTTCCGCCACAGTGCAACCGCTCGCCCACACCTGCCGCCGTCCTTTACACTGGCTTTAGCGGCCCCGGCGCCGGCAGGCCGAGGTCTCCGCAACCGATTCGCATGGCGACCATCCAACCCGTAGCAGGCGAAAACGAGCAGCATCCCGACGTGGCCCTTGTCGAACGGGTCCGCGCAGGTGATATTGCGGCCTACGACGAGCTGGTCCGCAAATACGAGCGTCAGCTCTTCCGCATCGCACAGCACATCACGCAGAACCGCGAAGACGCCGAAGACGTCATGCAGGACGCCTTCCTCAAGGCCTACGAAAAGCTCGACCAGTTCCAGGGCAACTCCAAGTTCTACACCTGGCTGGTCCGCATCGCCGTCAATGAGAGCCTGATGCGCCTGCGCAAGCGCCGCACCGGCCGAATGGTTTCCCTCGATGAGGACGTGGAAACCGACGAAGGCTCCGTTCCCCGCGACCTGGCCGACTGGGACCCCGACCCCGAGCAGCAATACTCCCAGGCCGAGCTCGCCGAAATCTTGCGCAAAACCATCCAGGGCTTGCCACCGGGCTTCCGCGTGGTGTTTACTTTGCGCGACGTGGATGGGCTTTCCACAGAGGAAACCGCTGAAACCCTGGGTTTAAGCATTCCAGCCGTCAAATCGCGCCTCTTGCGCGCCCGGCTGCAGCTTCGCGAGCGTCTTACCCGCTACTTTCGCAGGCGCAAAGCATCCACTACTAAGGGAGGCACCAAGTGACCTGCACCGAGTTCCTGGCACTGCTCGACGACCTGATCGACGACGAAGTAACCGCCGAGATGCGCGCCGACCTGCAGGAACACCTGCGCGGCTGCGAGCACTGCGAGGTCACTCTCTCCACCACCCGCAAGACCATCCAGATCTACCGCTCGCATGAAATTTATGAGATGCCCGCCGGCCTGCGCGAACGCCTCCACTCCGCCATCATGTCCCGCTGCAAAAAAGGCTGCTGAGCATCGATAGTGTCTCAATTTGAATTTGTTTTGTGTCAGGGCATGACTTTAGTCGTGCCGAAAGCTGCGGAATGAAAGATAGGGGCTTTAGCCCCTGGGACTCCCAGGATTCAAACTGAGACACCACCTGAGCATCAGTAATCTTGAATCGCTGGCCAAGGTGTGTCAGCATAGCGCACGTGGCTAAGCTCCATTTCATTGCGACCGCTGTTTTTATGCTTGGCTGCTGCGTGGCTTCAGCACAGCAACCGGCACAGAATACGCTTGTTATCACAGTTAAAGATTCGTCTGGCACAGTCATTCCGGGGGCTACTGTTCAAGCGATTGAGCAGACCAGCAAACAATCGTATGACGCAGTTGCGGATCGTAGTGGGCAGGCTGAGTTACACCTTCCACAAGGGAGTTATATGCTTCAAGTCCTATCTCCCGGATTTGTGACGTGGCGTAAAACAGGTTTTGAACCGAAACAACTAATTCACCTATCGGTCATGCTACCCGTTGGGAGTGATGGTTGCCCTGATATGGAGTGACCCTGTCAATGACGCGGATTCGATGGGGTAGTTTTTGCAGTTGTTCTTGCCTTTTCCCGAGCACAGGGCGAGCAGCAGTCTGGGCAGAGTAGAACGACGATTGATCAGTCTGATATTCGCGGGTCGGAACCGCATAATCATGATCCGTCGGGAGCTGCCTCTGACTGTTAGCGCGAGT
>JASHPD010000034.1 GCA_030038315.1 Acidobacteriaceae bacterium | reverse complement strand
TGGCGCATAATGCGGTGCTTCAGGTCCGGCCCGCCGTTCAGGTCAAAGATCATCTTGTTGTGGTCCACCTTGACGTTGGTCACCACCACGCGCGCGCCGGGCTTGGCGGAGATGCCGTTTTCCGTGACCATCTCCAGCCATCCCTCGCCCGCCGGCTCCACTTTGCCGTTCGCCGCCAGCATCAGCCCTTTGTGTCCGCGCGGCAGCGGCCGCATGGCAAAGCCCTGCTCGGCTTCGAGGTAGCGCTCCAGCGCCAGCTTCGTCTTTTCGTCGAGCGGCGAATTCGCAAGCGCGACATGCGTCGGCTCAACCTGCCCGTAGCGCCGGTCCACGGGAGCGCTGCTCGAAGCGGAGTTTCCATTCGTAATGCGGCCCGAGGAATCCACCGTCACCGCCTGCGCAAACACGGTCGCAGGCGCAAGCGCCGCAAGCAGTGCGACGCAGAGAAACACCGCTCCCCACACAAGCTGGCGCGCCGAATTGCCGGGTGCAGGAGACATCGCCGTTCTCCTTGCCAATAAGCATCGCGCAGACTCTAAGTCCAATCAAGCGAAAAGATAAATCCGTTTTCATGCCGTAGCGGGCAGAAGTCCGCCGCAGGCTATGCCAAAAGAAGGGAAATCAGGAAAGGGAATTCAGTTTTCCGGGGCGGAATCCGCCTGTGCGCCCGCCGGTTCCGCCTTGGCCTCAGCCTGCACAACCGGCGCAGCCAAAGGCGCAATCTGCACCAGCGCCGGCTCAGCGGATGCGGCCTGGCCCATCGCGGCCTCATGCTGCTTCCGCGCCGCCGCGTCAATGTCCACCGGAATTCCGCCCGGCGCCAGCTCCGGCGCGTTGTGGTGGAAGTCCAGCTCCCGCGTCAGCTTGTACAGCACCGGCAACGCCGCCAGCAGCACCAGAAAAGCAAACCAGCCGCCATCCAGTCCATACCCGCCGCCGGTGAGCCAGAAGTTGCCCATCGGGTCGCCCTCCACCAGCGGCGAGTGGATGCTGTTCCCGCTGATCGTCAGCCCGAAGAGCAGCGCCCGGCTGGCCTTCCAGCCGAAGTTCAGCCCCCAGCTCACCCACAGCGCGCGCGTGCGCAGGTAAGCCAGCGTCAGCAGCGTATTGAAGACAAACGCCACAAAAACCGCCGCATGATTCGCAGCCGGCTGCAGCGCCGCAATCGCCGCATAGAGCAGCCCATAGCCCAGCAGCGCCACGCTCGAGCCCAGCGACCGGCTCAGCCGCTGAAAGCCGTAGCCGCGAAAGGCGATCTCCTCGGCCAGCGTCAGCAGCAGAAAGTAGGCCCCGTCCGCCACGAGCCATCCCCACGCGCCCGCGCCGGAGATAAACCGCACCACAATGCCGCCAAAGACGGCCATCGCCGCCACGCAGACCACGGCGATGCTCCAGCCGAAGGCGACGCCCATCCCCGCCTCGCCCATCCATCCCTTGCGCGCCGGCAATCCCTGCGCACTCACCGGCTCCGCCTGCTGATTCAGCGAAAAGCCCATCCCCGAGTAGCCCAGCAGAAGCAGAAAGACCAGCATCGCCTGCTCAACCAGCGGCTCCCACGGCACGGGAACCAGCCCGCCCGTGCTCAGCCCCAGCGCCGCATGGCGCACCAGCACCCTGGCCAGAAGGAAGTAGCACAGCGCCGCCACAAACTGCACATAAGCGCGAATGCGGCTGTCGTTCTTTATGGCAAAGTTGCCGGAACTCATAGCGGAGAAGCCTCAGCCCTCGGTATAAAACTGCGCCAGGTTGCGGAATTTCCTGCGCCGCGCGGCGATCAGCTCGTCGATCGGCAGCGCCTTCAGCTCCGCCAGATGCTTGCGGATCGCCTCGCCCAGTATCGCCGCGCCGGCCTCGGGGTCCGCGTAAATCCCGCCCTCCGGCTCCGGCACAATCGCGTCCACGCAGCCCAGTTCGGAGACCTCCGGCGCCGAAATCTTCAGCGCCGCCGCCGCAAACTGCTTCTGGCCCGCATCGCGCCACATGATCGCCGCCGCGCCCTCGGGCGGAATGACGGAATACACGGCGGTCTCCAGAATCAGCACACGATCCGTAACCGCCAGCCCCAGCGCGCCGCCCGAGCCGCCCTCGCCGGTGATGACCGAGATCGTCGGCGCCTTCAGCCGCGACATTTCCAGCAGGTTCCGCGCAATCGCCTCGGCCTGTCCGCGCTCTTCCGCAGCCAGGCCGGGATAAGCCGCCGTCACGTCGATAATCGCAATCACCGGCCGCGCAAACTTCTCGGCCAGCTTCATCGCGCGCATCGCCTTGCGGTAGCCCTCCGGATGCGGCATCCCGAAGTTGCGCTTGATCTTTTCCTTCGTCGTGCCGCCCTTGCGGATGCCGATGACGAGCACTTCCTGACTGTTTCCGTCCGGCATGGCCAGCCGCGCCATGCCGCAGGCCACCGCCTCGTCGTCGCCAAAGCGCCGGTCCCCGTGAATCTCGCTGAAGTCCGTAAAGATCCGTTCGATCAGGTCCATGGGGTAAGGCCGTTGCGGGTGCCGCGCCTTTTCTACT
>JASHPD010000366.1 GCA_030038315.1 Acidobacteriaceae bacterium | reverse complement strand
AGATCGAGGCCAGAGCATTATGGCTGAACGCGTCCGCATTCCACTGCGGCAGAATCACAATTGCCTGCTTCGGCCGCGCTGGGTCCGCATGAGCAGGAGCCGGAAACCATCGCGCATTGACAAGGTCATTCTCCGCATACGGCGTCCGCTCCGGCGAAGTAAAGCGCAGAAACTGCGCGCGCCCGATCTCACCCGTCTCGGCCTTACGCTTCAGCTCCGCATCCTGCGCAAGCGTCTCAGGCCGTACATTCGTGGGAAAAAGCTGCGGATAGCGCTCCTCCAGCCGGAAATCCGTGGGCCGCTCGTAACCGAAGAATGTATCGCTGTGCCGGATGAGAATCTCATTGATCCGCGTCATCGCCGCTTCGGCTGAGGCAGCATCGACCTGTTCCGCCATCCACAACTCTTCGCCGGCCAGCCCATGCGCCCGCAGAAACGGCGCAATCCACTCAAAACCCCACTCCAGCGGCCTCACCACGCGGTTTTCGTCGCGCGTGGTCAGCCGAGTTTCCCAGCGGTACATCCACCGCGCATACCAGTTGCTCAACATCGTTCCTGCTTCAAGTTTACCAGCGCAATGTTTCGTCCCCGTCATTGGCCGCACAGCCGCAAACCCTGCTCCCCGCCGCGATACGATACGGGTATGTCCTCCCAGAAACCGGAACAGGACTCCGCGACCGCCCCCGCATCCAAAGAGCGCATCGCCTTCTTCGGCGGCAGCTTCGATCCGCCGCACAACGGCCACCTGGCCGTCGCGCGCACTGCGCTCCGGGCATTGCGTCTCGACCGCGTCCTCTTCGCGCCCGTCGGCGCGCAGCCGCTCAAGCCCGGCGGCGCAACCGCCTCCTTTGAAGACCGCATCGCAATGACCCGCCTGGCCATTGCCGGCGAGCCGGCCTTTGAGCTTTCGCTCCTTGACGCTCCGCGTCCCGGCGGCGAGCCCAACTACACCCTCGACAGCCTCCGCGCTCTGCACGCCCGGTTCCCGCGCACGCAGCTCTTTCTCATTCTCGGCGCGGATTCCTTCGCCCAGCTCCGCAACTGGCGCGGCGCAGCCGAGATTCTCTTCACCGCATCGCTCATCGTCGCGTCGCGCCCAAAGTCACATCCGAACCCGCTCCTCGACAATCTCAGCCTGTATTTGCCTTCCTCGATCCAGCTCAGGGAGAATCCCGCCGAAACCAGTCTCTGCGCCTCCAGCGGCATCACAACCGGCCCAACGACCGGTATCGAGCTGCGCGCCTACACGCTCACCAGTCCCGCGGGCGAAAGCTCTGCCTTTTATCTTCTACCCGGCCTCGACCTTCCCATCAGCGCGTCGGAGATCCGCAATCACTCGGCCGGGAACGCATCCAGCGCGCTGCCTGACGCCGTAGCCGCCTACATCCGCCGGCACAGCCTCTACCGATAGAATTGGCACCGGCCACTGTTCACTGACCGCCGGCCGCTGCTACGATCAACCCTGCAGAGGTACTCCGCACGAATGTCCACCATCCCGGCAACCGATTCCCGTATTCTTGTGCAGGCCGCCGCGCAGGCCTGTGAAGACAAAAAAGGCGCTGACACCCGCATCCTTGCCCTCGACCCCGTCGATTCCGGCCTCGCCGATTTCTTCCTCATCACCTCGGCCTCGAACGACCGCCAGACGCTGGCCATCGCCGACGAGATCGAGCTCAAGCTCAAGCGCGAATTCGGCGTCTATCCGCACTCCGTCGAAGGCCGCCGCCACGCCGAATGGATCCTGCTCGACTACGTCGATTTTGTCGTGCATGTCTTCCTCGCCGAGCGCCGCGCCTTCTACGACATCGAGCGCCTGCGCAAATCCGCGCGCCCGCTCACGCCCGCCGAGTTCGATGCCGAGCTGAAATCCGCACTGGCCGAAAAAACCCGCGCCGCCCGCGCCAAGGCCAGACCCGCGGCAAAGAAAAGCGCCGCAAAGAAAGCCGTGCCTGCCAAAGCCGCGAAAAAAGCCGCGCCGAAGAAATCCGCCGCGAAGAAAACGGCAAAACCGAAGGCTGCGAAAAAGCGTTAGCTCCCAGGCATCTGCCTTTCTCAGCTTGCTGCTACTAGAAAATCGCCAGATAGAAAAGGGCGTCCGCAATGCGGACGCCCTTTGTTTTGCCGGCCGGAGCCGGGGTTAGAAGGTGATCTTGCCGTGGATGACCAGCAGACGTTGCGTAACCGCCGCGCCCTGGAACGAGCCGTAGGGGCTGGTCGGAGGTGCAACCGCGCTCTCGATCAGACCAAAGGCTCCTGAGCCGAGATCGCTAACCGGCGTAGAGAAGTTCGGATGGTTGAAGATGTTGTAAGCGTTGGCGCCGATCTGGAAGGTGAACCGCTCAAAATTGAGAATCTTCTTCATCAGGTTCAGATCGACGTCGGCATAGTGTGGACCGACAAGCTGGTTACGTGGCAGGTTGCCGAAATCGGGCTGGTTATAGGATGTTGTGCCGTAATAGGCAAACTGGGTTTCGTCCAGGCAGGCAGTCACGGCGCACCCGTGCGTGCTGCTGGCCAGGTGGTTCGTCAGGCTCTTGCTGGTTACACCTGAAGCCAGATCAGCCATAACCGTGCCGGAAAGGTTGTAAATACCGCCTTCCGCATTATCGTCTGTGATGCTAAACGGATTGCCGGAGCGGTAATACAGCTTGCTACCGAAAACCCAGCCGCCTGCAACCTGGTCTACATACCTGTGGCCCCGGATGTGCGGCTCCTCATACACAACGTCGCCCACCAAGTTATGGCGGATGTCATAGTCCGAGTTGCCATAGTTCAGATTGCCGGAGCTGAGCAACGGAGCAATTTGCGTGCTGATGGACGCGCCGGTAAAGGGAAGGCCCGTGCCGCCGTTCGACACCATGTCGAGCGAGTGGCTCCATGTGTAGCTCAACTGGCCGGTGATGCCGTGGCTGTTGTGCTTCCAGGTCACCATGCCGCCGTTGTAGTTCGAATGGTTGTTATTGGTATAGGCGCTGACCTTCAGGAACCGCGGATCAAGAGTCGTTGAGGCTGTTGCAATCTGCGAACTGACTGTAGCATTCAGGTTGGGATTGACCAGAATACCGTCAAAGCCGTAGTTGCCCGCATAGGTCAGGATGACGGCGTCGCTCCTGCCGAGCTGGCGCTGGAATTGCAAGCTGTACTCCAAATACTCCGGAACCTTGAACTCGTTGGAAAAGATCGCGCCCAGGTTCGGCGGGCTGAAGGGAATTCCCTGCGCCGAAAGCGTGCTCGCAATCTGGTTGTATCCCTGGCCGGCAGCAAAGCCGGAGAGAATCGCGCTATTGGCAGCCGAGCTATACGCCCCTACCGAGCTGGAGCCGGAGGTATCCATGTTGCCGGAGAGTACTGTAATCAAGTTGTCGTTGGGGAAGTTCTGAATGGCACCGTCCACGAAGAAGGCTGGATACAGGTCGCTGAACCAACCCACGCCGCCGCGAATTTCCGTCTTCTGATCGACCGAATAATTGAAGCCGAAGCGGGGCTGGAAATTGATGACCTGCACATTCGGGAAAGCATTCCAGGTCTTTGCCGAAATCTGACCGCCGTCGGAGTAGTTATATGGCGAATCTCCTGTCACGCCCGAGGCCGGAAAACTGCCTACATAACGGCCGAAGCAGCCATTGTGGCAGAGCGGGTTACCTGTGCGGTCTACGCGCGCGCCAATCGTCAGCTTCAGGCTCGGTAGAGCCTGCCACTCATCCTGGACGTAGGCGCCAACGTTGTACAGAGCAAGATGCGCGGTGGTTGTTGCCGTGTATGCCTGCTGGTAGTAGTTGTACTCATTGGAGTCAAAGTAGTTCGATGAGGTGCCGTTGACTTCTCCCGAAGCAAAGTCGCCCAGCGTGTACAGCACGCCCAGCGGGAAGATGGTGTATTCCTGGCTGTCATAGTCCGAAATCAGGTCGCGGCGGAAGTTGAAGCCGAGCCTGAATGTGTGCTTGTTGTGAATCCAGTTGAAGTCGTCTTCAATCTGATACTGGGTCACATTGCGGCCTTGCGTCAGGTAATACGGCACGCCGCCGGAAGGTAAACCGCCCTGTTCGTTGACGCCGCTGTAGTCCGCGCCGGCATCGGCAACCCAGTAAAGGGGCAGCGCCGCGTAGGAGGCGGCAACATTCTCCGGTCCGAAGTAGGCCGAATACCAGTTCGACGCGATTGTAAGCGAGTTGGTCTTCGTCGGGCTAATCACATAGCTGTCGTTGAATTGGCCTTCATACTCAGGCTGGATAGAAGTCGCACTGAAGAGCGGCGAGATGAAGCTCGTCGAGGTTGGCTGCGTACCGTGGTCCACCTTAAAGCGGCCGTAAATCTTGTGATGGTCGTTGATGTTCCAGTCGACGCGCTGCGTAAAGAGCCACTCGATGTTGATGTTATTCGCTGCCGCGGTACCCACTTCCATGCAAGGCGTATCCACACCGAAAGTTCCACCGCCGGGCGCGGAAACTCCAGTAAGGCCGCCGTAGTAGAGCGGATTTCCGTTTGCGTCGGTTCCAACCTGGTAATTGAGACCGCAACCCAGAGCGCCAGGCTGTCCGGTCGCGGGGTTGACGTTGCCGCCCGTATCATCCTGGTTCGCCGCTGTGCCGTTGGTCACAGGAGCCAGGTTCTTGATCGCAGTGGCATTTTTGAAAGCGGAAAAAATCAGGCCATAGAGGCCCGACACACTGGACGGAATATTCGCCAGAGTATACTGCTCCAACTGGGACGAGGGCACCGTTACCGGGCCGCTTGTATTCGGCAGCACGTAATGCAGACCTTCATAGTCGCTGAAGAAGAAGAGCTTGTCCTTGATGATGGGACCGCCGATGTTGGCTGCCCACTCATTCGATACAGCGTGCGGACGGGTATCTGGACCGTTGTAAAACTGGTTAAACCAGCCGTTGGCGTTGAGCACGGTGCCGTTGTAGTTGTAGTCCGCCATGCCGTGGAAGCTGTTCGTGCCCGTTTTGGTCGTGTACTCGATAATGGCACCGGCGGCGCGGCCGAATTGCGCGCCGTAGCCGTTCTGCACAACCGTTGCCTCGGCCAGTTCGCCCTGGCCCAGCGTCAGGTTTGAGCTGCCTGAGTTATTCAAGTTGAGGAATGGATCTTGGTTGTCGAAGCCGTTGAGAACGAAGAGGTTTGAGACACCAGGAAGGCCGTTCGAGCTGAAGTTTCCGTAGCCGCTGCCGGTATTCACCACCACGCCCGGCGCAGTAAAGGCAACTGTCGTTACGTCTCCGCCCGGGGTGGGCAGACTCTCAATCTGCTCCGAGTTGAAGGTTGTCGCCAAAGCCACGTTCTGCGTGTCCACCAGCGGCAGCGTAGAGGCGCTCACCTCGACAACCGTCTTGCTGGCTGTCGGAGTCACCGTGATGTTCGCCGGAATCGTAGTGCCTACCAGAACCGTAACCTGCGAGGTCTCCGACTGCAGGCCCGTGGCCGTGGCCGACACCCTGTACGTGCCCGGCGCAAGCTGAGGCGCCGCGTACTCGCCCTGCGCATTCGTCGTCACTGTCAGCGTGGCGTTAGTGCCTGTGTTGACGACCGTCACGGTCGCTCCCGGCACCACGCCGCCTGTCGAATCAGCCACGACACCGCTGATTGCGCCTGTAACTGCCGTCTGGGAAAAGGCTGCAGGAGTCGGAGCCAGCACAACCAGCCCCGCGACGGCAAACAGGCTCAACGCCAGCGCCGCGCGCTGCAATCTGATAAATTGCATGTAATTCCTCCAAATTTTGTGGGAACGAACCGCCCTCTCCAGGACTAAGACCGCTCCTCCGGGTCATCTCTCACCGTTCCTGCCCGGGAAGGCAGTACGTACTGCAAAATCTTTTTAATCACAAATCCGCCGGCTTCCTTTCTTTGAGGAGCCGGCTGTTTTTACCTTCTGACTTTCAAAGCGCCGACCACGGACTTCCATGCGCGAACCACACGCCCCCGAGGAAATCCGGGACAATTCGGCTTAAATACCCTTGCATGAGGCGTGCCAAATCACCAACGTAATCACAATTCCGTCTTCTGCATGAAAATAAATCGTTTATGTAATATAAAAATTTCTTTATTTTTGTAGCCGATATGAAAATTCGTAGAATCCCTCCCCTGTCTTCCAGAAACCGCATATCCCATCCTTTTTGCCATACCTGCCCTATCTGCCTGGAAGCCTGTTTTACGCCTCTCAGCTCGGCTATGCTCACTTTCATGCAATGGACCCTGGCCCACATCGGCAATCGGCTTCCCGCATCCGACCCCACGGAGGCGCTCACCCGCACCTGGCTCGGGCGAATTACCGGCATCGCCCAGGCCGAATGCGCCGCCTACCGCTCGGAGGTCGATCTTTTTGAAGCTCTCAGCCGATCGAAACAAGGCCGGACCGCACCGCTCCGAACTATCCCGCTCCTGGTCCTCCTCGACAGCCGCGGCAGGCAGATGGACTCGGAAGCCTTTGCCGCCTGGCTCGCTGCCCGCCGCGACGATGGTGCGCGCCATATTCTTTTTGCCATTGGCCCGGCCAGCGGCTGGAGCGGCTCCACTCTTGACGAAGCCCGCAAGCGCGCCAGCCTGCTGCTCTCGCTCGGCCCCATGACCATGGCCCACGCGCTGGCCCGCGCCGTCCTGGCCGAGCAGCTCTACCGCGCATATACCATTCTCTCGGGCCATCCGTATCACACGGGCCACTAGGACTGGCCGTCCGGCAGAGTCCTGGACTCTCGCCTGATCGTTTTCTTATCTCAAATGACGGTTCTGGACGCTGCCCGATCCTCATCCACGCATCTCGAAACGCATCTCACCCGGCGCGGCATTGAATAGGAAGCTCCGCGCACCCGTATAATCGCTTCTGTATGTCCTGGTTCAAGCGCGAAAACGCCGACTTCCCTCCAGCTCCTGCCGCAGCCTATGACGACGAGCGCCGCGTCAGAACGGACGGCCTGTGGGT
>JASHPD010000365.1 GCA_030038315.1 Acidobacteriaceae bacterium | reverse complement strand
GGCCTGCTCACCAACAATCCGAACCTGAACAACTCCGCGAACGGAACCGGAGCTGCCAACCCCTTCCGCCTCGACCGCTCGCAGGCCTACACCGCCGACCAGGACCACGACTACACGCCCGAGCAGGGAGCGTTCGACTTCGGCCTGATGGATGCCTTCCCGCACTCGGTCGGCACCGCCGGTCCTCCGCCGACGGGCGGCGCGAACGCCAACATCACGGCCACCAAGGGCCTGACCATGGGCTACTTCGACGGCAACACCGTCACGGCCATGTGGAATTACGCGCAGCGCTACGCGCTGAACGATAACTCCTACGGCACCAACTTCGGCCCGTCCACCGACGGCGCCGTCAACCTGATCTCCGGCCAGCTCAACGGCGTCATCCAGGACGTCAATCCCGGCGGCGCAACCATCGCCGACGGCAACAACGGCCTCACGCTCATCAGCGACGCCGACCCGCTCGGCGACAAATGCTCCACCACCACCGGAGAAACCGTGCAGTTCGGCGGCAAAAACATCGGCGACCTGCTGAATGAAAAGGGCATCTCCTGGGGATGGTTCCAGGGCGGCTTCGATCTCCAGACCGTCAACGCCAACAAGACCACCGGCTGCTCGCGCAGCACCACCTCCACGGTGACCGGCGTGACCGAAGAAGATTACATTCCGCACCACGAGCCGTTCCAGTACTACACCTCCACAGCCAACCCGAACCATGTGCGGCCCAGCTCCGTTGCGGCCATCGGCACGCAGGGCGACGCCGCCAACCACCAGTACGACATCCAGGATTTCTACAACGCCGTCAGCGCCGGAAACCTCCCCGCCGTCTCGTTCCTCAAGGCTCCCGGCTATGAGGACGCGCACGCCGGCTACTCCGACCCGATCGACGAGCAGAACTTCGTGGTGACCGTCGTCAACTTCCTCCAGAAAACGCAGTACTGGGATTCAACCGCCGTCATCCTCGCCTATGACGACTCCGACGGCTGGTACGACCACCAGATCGGCCCCATCCTCAACCAGTCCGCCACCACGGCTGACGAAGTCAATGGCAAGCCTTCCTGCGGCACCGGCGACGGCGCCCTGCCCGGCATCAATGCTGGCACGACGCACGCACAGGGCCGCTGCGGCTATGGCCCGCGCCTGCCGCTGCTCGTCATCTCGCCCTGGGCAAAGAGCAACTACGTCGACCACTCCCTCGTTGACCAAACCTCGATCATCCATTTCATTGAGGACAACTGGCTGGACGGCGAGCGGATCGGCCAGGGCTCCTTTGACGCAATCTCCGGCTCGCTCGACAACATGTTCGACTTCACGCACGAGCCGAACGGCGGCCAGTACATCCTCAACCCCAGCACCGGAACCGTGGTTCAGAACAACCAGGCACCCGGATTCGGCTGGTAAACAAAAACCATCCGCCAACGGCAAGAGCGAGGGTGCAAAGCCCTCGCTCTTGTTATGTTGAAGGTGCAAGCCGGAGAGCATATCCATTGATTACCCGACGAAGTTTCTTAGGCCAGTCCACGCGCGCCGCCGCAGCCGCCTGCGTACCTTCCATTCTCGCGCGCTCTCTTTCCGGTCAAACCGGCGAAGTCCCCAATCTCGACCCCGGAAAACTCGCCCGCTTCGTCGATCCGCTGCCGCTGCCGCCGATTGCCCGGCCGCTCGACCATCGCACAGCGCCCGACGGAACGCGCGCGCCGTTTTACCGCGTCCCTATTCAGGCCGTCTCCCAAAAGCTCCACCGCGACCTGCCGCCCACGCCCCTGTGGGCCTGCGGCAGCTCTGTTCCCGGCATTCTCTTCGAGACGCGCAGCGGCGAGGGCCAGCTCATCGAATGGGCCAACCAGCTTCCGCCAAAACACTTCCTGCCCATCGACCACAACCTCATGGGAGCGGCAAAGGAACTCCCCGACTCGCGCACCGTCGTGCATCTCCACGGCGGCAGAACCCCCGCCGAAAGCGACGGCTACCCCGAAGACTGGTACACCCCCGGCAAATCGCGCACCTACCACTATCCCAACCGGCAGGATGCAGCGCTGCTCTGGTATCACGACCACGCGATGGGCATCAACCGCCTGAACATTTATGCCGGCCTCTTCGGCCTCTACATTGTGCGCGACGCCGCCGAAGACGCGCTCAACCTGCCCGGCGGCCGCTACGAAATCCCGCTCGTGCTCGCCGACCGCGACCTGAAACCCGACGGCAGCCTGAGCTATCCCGTCTCGCCCGATCCCAATCGCCCGTGGGTGCCGGAGGCCTTCGGCGAAACCCAGCTCGTCAACGGCAAGATCTTCCCTTACCTCGACGTTGAGCCGCGCCGTTACCGTTTCCGCATCCTGAACGCCGCCAACGCCCGCTTCTATCGCCTCTCGCTTTCCAACGCGGGTGAGATGCAGCAGATCGGCACCGACCAGGGCTTGCTTCCCGCGCCGGTCGCAACCAAATACATTCAATTAGCCCCCGGCGAGCGCGCCGATGTCGTCATCGACTTCTCCGCCGCCCGCGGCGCAAAGATTCAACTCGAAAGCCAGCCCTTCGAGCTGATGCAATTCCGCGTCGGCACCTCGCCGGTCACCGACACAAGCACGCTCCCCCGCGCGCTGCGCCCCGTCCCGCGCATCGCCGAATCGACAGCCGTCCGCACGCGCCGCCTCACACTCGACGAAACCATGGACATGGTGGCGCAATCCGTAGGCATGTTGCTCAACAAAACGCGCTGGAGCGCTCCCATCACGGAAAAACCCGTGCTCAACACCACCGAAATCTGGGAGCTGGTCAACCTCACCGAGGACACGCACCCGATCCACCTGCACCTGGTGCGCTTTCAAATCCTCGACCGCCGCCGCTTCGACGCCTTCGACTACACCTACAACCACAAGCTGCGCTACACCAGCGACGCGATGCCGCCCGACGCCAACGAGCTAGGCTGGAAGGACACCGCGCGCGCCAACTCGCACACCGTCACGCGCATCATTGTGCCGTTTACCGGCTACGCAGGCCGCTACGTCTGGCACTGCCATATCCTGGAGCACGAAGACAACGAGATGATGCGCCCCTACGAAGTGCTGCCCGCCGGCGTATGACGCAACCGGGACCGTGCAAGCTGCCTGCGCTTTATGATCGGTCAGCAAACGCAGCGGAAGATAAAAACCCCTCCCGAACGGCTTGTCGGGAGGGGTTTTCGGTTTGCCTGAGCGGAGCGGTAAAACCCCGCTCAGTGTTTTTAGAACTCCAGCCGCAGCGAGCCCTGCAGCACGCGCGCAGCCTGATCGGCGCCGGTCGGAGTCACCGTGCCGGGAATGACGCCAAACTCGTCCGGCGGAGCAACCAGGCTCATGTTGTTCTGGAAGACCGGGGATGAGAAGTTCGGATGGTTCAGCGCGTTGAAGGCATCGCAGCGGAACTTCAGGTTGACTCCTTCGTGGTAGACCGGGAAGGTCTTGCCGAGCCCAAGGTCGAGGTCGAAGAAATTGGGACCGCGCAGGTTGTTGCGCGAGCCCATCTGGAAGCCCACAGGACCGGTGTACTGGTCGTAAGCCAGCTCGGGATTCTTGAAGGCGTAGACCTGGCCGTCCTGCACGGTCACATGGGACTTCAGCGGTCCCAGGGTTCCGGTCAGAATTGCGGGATCTTCGTTCGAGTAGCTCATCAGGAAGGCCACCGAGTTCGCCATATAGGGCGTGCCCGTGTGCCAGATGGGCAAACCGCTCAGCTCCCATCCGCCGGCGACCTCGTTGAGCCAGTAAGGCATGTTCGCGCCGAAATCGCGGCCGCGGCCAAAGGGCAACTGGTAAAGGAAGTTGCCGTTCAGGTAGCTGGTCACGTCGAAGTCCGAGTTCCCGCGGCACAGGCGCGGGCGCAGAACGTCGCAGATGAAGCCGTAACCGCCGTAAGCCTGCGAGTTGGCAATCATCGAGGTGTTGTCGATCGAGTGCGACCAGGTGTAGTTGATGTCGAACTGCAAACCGTGGCTCGTATTTTTGTGCAGCGTGGTCAGCAGGCCGTTGTAGCTGGAGAAGCCCATGTCGGTAAAGAAGGTGTTCTCCGAGAGCTGCGCAGCCATCACGGCATTGGCGGGCAGCAGGCCGTAGTACGACATGCACTGCGTCGTATCCGCCACGTCGCCGCGAGCCGGATAAGGCGAGCACGAGCTGGCCACATAGCCGGTATTGGTCTGGCCGCCGCCGGCCGGATACAGCACGTCTTCAAACCACGGCTGCGGCGGAGCGGTCGAAGGATTGGCATTCGGATTCTGGCGCAGCCAGGTGGTCAGGTTGGCAATCGCCTGCTGATACGTCTGCCCGGAAGCCTTATCCGGGAAGTCGATAATCTGCTCGGCGTCGGCCTGTGCCAGCAAGCGGCGTCCCAGGCGGCCTACGTAGCCTATCTTGAAGATAAAGCCGCCCTTGAACTCCTGCTGGATGCCGAGGTTATACATGATGTTGTACGGCGTAGGCAGGTAGCGATCCACGGAGACGTTGAAGGCGCCGCCGTTGGCCAGGCCGCAGGGTCCGGGTACGCCGCCGCAGTTCGGGTCTGAGGGACCGACAAACGGCGTATAGGGCTTGGTGATGGCCGGCGCGCTGGGTCCCGCCGGCGGAGAGTCCAGCGCCGTAAAGCGCGGATTCTCAAGCAGCGAGTAATACGCCGCGGAGTGGACCGCGTCGCCGCCCACGCCGTAGTCCGACGTGCCGGAGCTCTCGAAGAGGTAGGAATACGCCGCCTGCTGGTACAAGATGGCGTTGATGACGGTCTGGTCGTAGACAATGCCGCCGCCGCCGTTGATCACCAGTTTGTGGTCCGGCGTGGGAGTCCACGCAAAGGCCACGCGCGGAGCCAGGTTCAGGCTGCTCGGTTTAAAGAAAGCGGGAGCGTGGTTTGCCTTGCCCGCCAGGCTGTAGGTAATGTACGGCACCGTGTCCGCACCTGCTCCCGGCAGGGAATTCGCACCGCTCACGCCGGCCGCGCTCTGTGCAATGCGGGCATCCATGAACTGCCAGAAGCTCTCGTTCTGCACCGACTGGATGCCGTGGATTTCATACGGCACGGTGTAGTTCTGGTAGCGCAGGCCGTAGGTGACGGTAAAGTTCGGCGTCATCTTCCACGTGTCCCCGAAGTAGAACTCATACTCGTAATACTTGAAATTGGTCTGCGAGCCGGTGCCCTGCGGCACCACGTCGCCCGCGGCATTGTAGTTCCAGGTTGCACCCATGCTGGCAAAGCGGCCCAGGCCAAAGACAAACGCCGAGTCATAGATCGTCAGGCTGGTCTGGTTGCGGTCCAGGTCGTTCGGGCGGAACTGCCACGTATCCGCATCGGTCAAGCCGGTAATACCGCCGCCCAGTCCAAGACCGGGGCCGTTGTAATCCTCGTAAACGCTGAAATGCGGAGTGGGGTACTTAAAGGTGCCGCCAAAGGAGAAGTCGTGCCTGCCCTTGGTCCAGTGGAAATCGTCGCGCACCACGGGAATCGGGAAGATGCGCGACTGCGCGCCGCCGGCGCCGCCGTAAATGCCGGAAAGGAAGTCGCCGCCGGTCGGGTCGCCGTCCCAGCCGTACTGGTTCGCGCCCTGCGGATTCCAGATCACCGGGAAGCCGAGGTTGGCCACCGTCTCGCCCCAGATCAGGCTGTTCGTCTTGTTGTTACCGATCGTCCAGTCCCAGCCCACAACCCACGCATGGCTCGTGTCCAGGTAGGGATAGGTCTCAGGATCGCCGGGAAATTGAACCGGGCTCTCCACCGCGTTAATGCGGTTGTAGGTAACGCGGCCGAAAAGATGGTGATTCTGCCAGGGATTGATGTCCACCCTGCCGACGTAGTTGTTCTCTACATACGGTTCCGGAGCGTTAAAGCGGAAGCCGGCCGTGTTCAGCAGGTCGCCCGCGTCTCCCGTAAAATCATTCGGCGAAGGATAACGCTTGCCGATCACCGACATCATCGCCTGGCTAAAACCGACACCCTGCGGGTCATACTGCGCCACCGTCGAAGCCGAAATGCTGTCGGTGGTTCCGGCCGCAATGTTGGTGTAGTACGTAATGGTGTCGTCCTTGAGGAAGCTGTCCGTCGGGACGGTCCGCTCCGCCTGCGTGGCAAGCGTATCGCGCCGGCCGTTGTAGTCGAAGAAGAAGAAGATCCTGTTCTTCCAGATCGGCCCGCCGACGTTGCCGCCAAACTGGTTGCGGATCAGCGGAGAACGCGGGATTCCATCGAAATTGTTGAACCAGTTGTTGGCTTCGAGATCGGTATCGCGGTGATACTCGTTGATGTTCCCGTGGAAGTGGTTGGTGCCCGACTTCGTCACCAGGTCAAACTGGCCGCCGCCGCCGGCGCCGTTGCTCGACAACATGCCGGCCGTCGTGCCGCGCATCTCCTGCACCGAGTCCACCGGGGCATTGCCGATAATCGTGCCGAAGTTGCCCGTGGCCATGTCGTTCACGTCCAGGCCGTCCAGCGTCACGCGGTCCTGGTCCACTCGCGAGCCGGTCGAGGAGCCGTCGTTCGTCATGCCCGGCTGCTGCGTGAAAAGCTGCACCGGAGAGTCGCGCATCTGCACCGGCAGGTCGTTCATGTACTGCACCTGGAAGTTGTTGCCCACCGTGGCGTCCGTCGTATTGAGCGTTACATCCTGGTTCGCGGCCGAAACCGAAATGGTCTGTGAAACCTGGCCGACCGCCAGCCGGATGTTCTGCGTACGCGTTGTGGCAATGTTCAGATAGAGCCCGCTCACCACGAGGGTCTCAAAACCCTGCGCGGAGACGGTTTCCTTGTAGCCCGGTCCGGGTGCCACGTTGGCGATGGCATAAGCTCCCTCGGCGTTCGAGACAGCCTTATAGCTCACGCCGGTTGCCGGGTTCGTCAGCACCACGCTGGCCCCCGAAACAACCGCGCCGGTCGTATCGGTGACCGTGCCGGTAATCGAAGATGTGGACGTCGTGGCCTGGCCGCGCAGCCGTGCCGTAAAGGCAAACACCAGCAGAGCCGCAAGCGCAAAGGGAAAGTATTTCCTGAGATACACTCTCATCGACACAACTCCTCCAA